>JBAVUF010000034.1:0-3347 GCA_049696635.1 Acidimicrobiales bacterium
CCACGTACCTGCACGGACCCGTGCTCGCGAGGAACCCGGCGTTCGCCGACTTGCTGCTGTCGCTCGCGACGGGTTCGACGCTTCCGCCGCTGCAAGACGAAGAGGAGGAAGCGCTGCACCGGGCGCGTCTCGCGAAGGCACGGCTCAAGACGTAGGCGTCGGCGTCCCGTCGGTTCGGGGGCGAAAGCGCGAGTCGGAGTGTGCCTCGCCGGTCGGCTCGCGGTGCGGCGGGCGCTCCGGTGGCGCAAGCGAGGCCTGAAGGTCCTTGCGCGTCCCCGACCACGGCGCGTGCGGAGTGACGAGGAAGTCGGCGAAGCGGTAGCCGAGTGCCTCGTAGTTCACCCGCCAGCCGTGGAAGTGCGGCCATGCGTCGCTTGCCTCGCGCTCGATCGGGAATCCGACGTCGCGGAGTTGTTCGACCGCCTGCGCGAAGTCGTCGAAGCTGAGATCGATCGGGTCGTCTGGCTTCGGATCGATCTGGAAGGGCCACCCGAGCGTCTTCGCGATGCGGCGGAGCGCGGTGAACCCCATCCGCAAACAGAGCCGCGCCTCGCTCGGTGCCTGTGACGGCGCTAATGCAAGGTGCAGCGCGCAGGCGTCCATCACGGCTAAAAGCGAGAGCAACCAGGAGAACCCCGGCCGGGGCGAACGGAAAAGGTTGAGCACCGGGTAGGTGCTATGGCTTTCCGCCACGTCGGCCGACCACAGCTCCCATTCCTTGTAGAGATCGGGCAGCGCGTCGCGGGTGCCGACGAGTTCGGCGCGGATCAAGACCTCCGGTCCCCACGCCGGGACGCCGGCGCGCGCTTCCATCATCGTCACGAGCGACTCGCGCCGGGAGAAGCTCTGGTAGATGACGGGCAGGTAGCCGATCTGGATCGCGATCGACACCGCGCCGCTGATCGCCGCGAACACGATCAGGTATTCGTTCGTGTGCCTCGTGAAATCCGCGATCCCGACGATGAACAGCGCCGCCGCCGACTCGCGGATGGCGAGCGAGAAGCTGTGCGCCCAGGGAATCAACGCGAGCGCGTAGCCGAACATGAAGGCCGTGAGGAACGAGAGCAGCTGCACGACGAGCGCGATCGCTCCGGCCGCGGCGAGCAGGCCGTCCTTGTCGCGGAACCGCCTGAAGAGGTGGCTCCCCCAGACGAACAGCCGATAGACGGTGAAGATCAGCCGGGACGGCAGGCGCTGGAAGAGGGAGCGTCCGCGAGGGACCACGAAGACGGCGATCACCCCGCCCCAGGTCGCGACCACGAGGAGAATGCCGAGGACGAACGCCGCGACGTGCACGACGCATCATCGCGAATCCATCACGTGAAACGTCTCTTTGGTATTAACGGTAGGGCTGGGGCCCGCCGCCACCGGGTCCCAGCCCTACCGCGATCTCGGGGCCGCCCAACGAGCGCTGTCGGCCCTTCCCAGCAAGCCGGGCGGGACCGGAGACGCAAGCCGTCCGAATGCTGCCTCCGGCCCCAAGTCAGATGCCCAGGATCTGACCCGGCTCACTGGTTCTTCGCCCATCCTCGCCGCTCGGTATGTGGAGCCGAGGATGGGCAGATGAGGGAAGTGTGAAGGTCGCCGCCGAGAGGACTTCCGGCCCGAGCCGCGGCGAAGGTTCTCCGCCTACGATCGGAAGAGATCCGGGCCTCTCGGCGGATGGATGCGCGTGGAACCCTTGCGACTGGTCGACATCTGGCAGGACCCGGACGAACCCCCGTTTCATACCGTCGCAGGCCTGCTCACCGAGGCCCTCGCGGCGGCGGCGCGTGGCTTCGTCGCCCGCGAACAAGGGCTGTCGGCACGGCGCGACGAGGAAGATCTCCACCAGGCGCGCGTGGCGCTGCGGCGCATCCGCTCGTACCTGCGCACCTTCCGGAGCGTCGTCGACCCGGTCTGGGCGAGCGCTGTGCGCGCCGAGCTCGGTTGGTACGGAGGACTCCTCGGTGACGTCCGCAACTTTGACGTCATGGAGGGCCGCATCAGCGAGCTGGCGAACAAAAGTGAAGACCTCGTCGGTTACAAAGAGCTCCTCGCGGCGGTCGACGCGGCGCGCGCCGGAGCGTTCGGAAGGCTCGCCGAGTCGCACGAACTCCCCCGCTATCAGTCGGTGCTCCGCCACATCAGCGCCCTCGCCAATAAGGACGTGCGGCTCGGGGTCGGGGCATCAGAAGAGGCGGCCTGCGCGTGCCGACGGATCATCAGGCGGCCGTATCGCTCGGTGCGCGACGCGGCGAAGATCGCCCGGCGCACCCCGAGCGAAACTCAGCTCCACGTGTTGCGCATCCGCTCGAAAGAGCTCCGCTACGCGTCGGAGATCACCGCCGAGATCTTCGGAAAGCCGGCGTCCCGTTTGGCGCGCGCCGCGCAAGGCGTACAGGATCGCCTTGGCGAGCACCGCGACGCCCTCGCCACCGCCGCCTTCGCCAGGCACGCCGCGATCGAACACCCCGTCGGTGCCTACGCCGCCGGGCAACTCGTCACCGTGGAACGCATCACCGCAGAGCGCTGCCTGGACGGCCTCGCTGCCGACCTGAACCAGCTTCGCGGGCGTTGGCGCGACTTCGAGCGCGCCACGTCGACGTGGAGTTGACACCGGGCGCCGCCGCTATCAAATCAAAAACCGTCGATCAGCTCGAGCGAGGGCTACCGGCCGGTCATCACGCCTTCGTCGACCCGTTGGCTCGAGGTGGTGTCGGCCCGCTCGCCGCGCCGCCGGTCACCGCTTCATCGACGCTCAGGTAGCTGCCGCCGCCCGTGATCGCCAAGATGCCCGCCTTTTCGAGCTTGGCTTCGACGTTCGGGTCGAAACGGGCAAAGCGCAACGCCACGCCCGTCGAAGTGAGCCTCCGCGCGACGAGCAACAAGGCTCGGCTCCCCGTGAAGTCGATGTCGGAGATTCCCGCACCGTCGAGGACGAGCGTCCGGACCCCGGTCCCCGGTGCCGCCAGGGCGAGCAGTTTCGTCGCCACGGCGTCGGCGTTCGCGAACCAGATCGGCGCGGCGACCAAATAGACAACGACCCCGGGGTCGCTGTCGACGCGAAGCCCTGGGCTGCTTATCACCCAGCTCGACGTCCCGGGCAACCGCCCGAGCAGAGCGTCGCGCGGTCGCGCTGTCCTCCACGTGCGATCCGCGATCGCGAGAACGACGGCGAGCCCCATACCGATTTCGACGTTCACGAGCGCGACGACGCAGAGTGTGACGAAGGCGAGACCGAACTCGACGCGGTCGAATCGGAAGATCGTCCGCAACTCGGCCGGTTTCACGAGCCGCGCGCCGATCAGGGCGAGGATCGCGCCGAGGGTCGCGTGCGGGACGTCGTCGAGCAGGCCGGCGGCGAC
>JBAVUF010000035.1:0-6653 GCA_049696635.1 Acidimicrobiales bacterium
GCGGGGCACTTACGTCCCCTGCCGGTCGGCCGGCACACACGAATTGGAGGAGGGACCGAAAGCTCGGCCTCTCCTCCAATTCAAGCCCGAAATCGAGTTATTTCATCAACCTTGATGGTGCGAAAGCTCACCCCTCTGGGCATGCTTCAGATCGTTAACCCGTGACCGGCCATCGGACGGTGGAGGAAACCGACGCCGGCGAACCGCTAGGACACACCGGTCCCGCCGACCGGCGTCAATGAGCTAGGTGATCCCTTGTCGCAGGCAGCAGAAAGCTCGACGGCACGGATCGCTGAGCCACGCACGCAAATAACCCAAGAGCTCGACACTGCCCAGCGTAGGGCTCATGCCTGGTTTGACCCCTCGCTCAAGACCATCTTCGACGACTCGAGCGATGGTGTGCTCGTCGTCAACGTCGCTGGGCACCGGGTGTATTCGAACCCAGTTCTCGACGACCTCGTCGGAACCGATGCGTGCCTCCCCCGCGGCACATCTGACCCACCCCCGTATATCTCGGCGGATCAGCGCGCGAAGTATGTGAGGCTCCTCGGTGGCATGGCGTCCCTTCTGTCGGTCGAGGGCTCCGGCACCGCGTCGACTTGGCTCGAACTCGTAACGCGCAATCGGGGGCGCGTTCGTGCTCGCGTAACGATCAGCGCGTACACGAGCGCTGACCGCGGGCGCTTCGCTGTGTGTTTGTTCACGCCGGATCCGGCACAGCTGGGCGCGGAGACTCCCGCGAACGGCGTTGAATCGCCGGAAGGCGGATCGAGCAGCCAGCGGTTCTTGCGTCCGCGCTCGGTCGATCCGCTCGCCGGATTGGAGCCGCTTTCTGAGGTCGAGACGTTGACTCGGCGCGAGCGGGAAGTTCTCGCCTTGCTCTTGGACGGACGACGGGTCGCTTCGATCGCCCGTTCACTCTTCCTCAGCGAACATACCGTTCGAAATCACCTGAAGGCGATCTTTCGCAAGCTCGGGACGCATTCCCAAACCGAACTACTCGATCACTTCCGCCCTCCCGTTTAGCCTCGACGCAGCTCACCCCCGAGCGCAACGGCACTAAAGGCGCTCTCATTTCTCATCTCCGCGTCGCACGCCGGTTGCGCCGGGGCAATACCAGTGTCGAGCGAGGCGGCACCACAGCTGCTTCGAGACAGCTCAGACTGGGTTGCGGTGGTGGACGGACTTCGGGGACTCTGCAGACCCTCGTGCGTTGCGCTGCCTGGGCTCGTTCGGCGGATCTTGATTCGACGCGCACCGGAGACGTGACGCATCTGGAATTAGACGGCCGAACGTTCCTCCCGCCAGCCGTTGCCGTTCTCTGCGGGGGGCCACCCGGTTTGGTAAGCAAGAACGACCGCCCCCAGCTGCGTACTGACGCCAAGTTTCGAGATGATCGAGTGGATCTGACTCCGCACCGTCGGGAGCGAAACGCAATCTTGATCACAGATCTGCTTCGCAGTCGCGCCGCGCATCAGCTTGATGAGCACGTTCTGTTCGCGCGGGCTCAGCTTCTCAAAGACTTCCAAGCTCATCGCGCCTACTTCCCGATCAGGGCGCGGCCGCTAGACCTCGCCCCTGTGACGAACTCAACACGCCGCACAAAAAGGCAGCTTCCAACGGCGCCCGATCGTTGCCCCCACCGCACCGCTGACCCCCATTCGCCCGCCCCTATCGCCGATCACGAACGACCGCGACCTGGGGCGCATCCACTTCGCCTCTGACTCGTTCTTATCAGATTTCCAATCGCATTTGGGCTAGAGAATGTGGCAATTTGCCACGTCGATAGTGCAAACAGTCCTGTAAATAGCCATTCACGCGCTAGTCGCAAAAGTGCGACATCTGTAAATCGCGTTGGCGCCAGAACCAGCTCGCGCTTGCGCTCGAGTGCAGCGGTTCGGGCCGAAACCCCGGGGCCTGGACGCGGCCACGAAAGTCCCGATTTCAACCGCACCTTCGAAGATCCCCGACGTCGGCGACCACGCCGACCAGTCCTGAACTCGTCGCCGTGCCGCGCGCGCGCCGGTGCGAACCCGAACGCCTGATCGCTCCGAGAAAGGGCTTCTAGGCGATTCCCGTCCTGCGCTCCGTCGGCCGGTCGAACCAGTGGCGGAATCGGACGGTCTTCGGGAAGACCGTCGCGACGGCTTCAGCCATTCCGGTTGAACCGTTGGTTGTAACGGTCCTTGGCGTTCGCAGGTTGCGATCAATCAGGTTGTGAAGGAGGGCCTTCCAGGCCGTTTCGGACGCCTTGTCGCCGACGGCGAGCTGAAGAAGGAGCTTGCGCCCGACGGTGTCGATGGACCACGCCACGAGCAGTGCTTCGTCCCTTCCTTTTCGCTTCGGGGATTCAAAGGCGGCGTCGCAGAAGAGGTGCTCGATGGGCACATCAGAAAGGTCACGATCGAAGAATGCAAGGTGATCGGCGGAGAACTGCCTGATCACTTCGTGAACAGCGGAAGGCGAGACAAGGGAGACGCCATTTACGTCCTCGAAGGCATGCCCGCTGCTGCGTGGCGAAAGGGCTCGCCCGTACGCCTCGAGGACGATCCGATCGAGCAGGCCGGTCTCATCGTCGAGACGGCGCATGAGACTGGAACGATAGGGCTGCCCAACGTTTCGTACCTGGGGGACGTTGACTTTGATCACGCCCTCGTCGGTATGAAGACGAATCGGCTCGTAACCGTTTCGAGACCCCCGCTGCTTTGCGGCCCGCCGTCCGTAGCGGCCACGACCTCCCAAGAAGTCGGCCTGTTCGGCTTCCAAGAGCTGTTGAACGAGGGCGCGGGTCGCAGCTTTGACGAATTCGGAGACGACGTTCTCATTACGTCCGACACCGTTCGAGAGCAGTCGGATGAGGTCCCCTCGCGCATGCTCCGAAGGTGGCGACCTTCGCAAACGTCTCGGAGCCGCGCTCATTCGTGACGGCACGACATCGGGGCCAGGGAGTTCTCGATAAAGGCGATCCCGAGGGAACGCTCGAATTCGACCACTTCATCACTCCAGGCGCGCTTTCAAACAACTCGACGCCGTCGACGGCCACCGGCTCGTCACCAAACCTGCGGTCCTGCGTCTTCCTGTAAATACGGCGTTTCGCACCTGTAACTTGAGTCCGGGACCGCTGCGGCGAATCGGGCAGAGGCCCAAGTCCACGCTCAGAACCTCCGCTCGGCGTCGTCCGTCCTCGAAATGCAGCGGCGAGGCCGCGGAACTCGATCCCGGGCCGGGCCTCGGCCGGGGAGACCAGCCGCTGAATCGACCGCATATATATGGAGCGCATCGACGGCTCGTGAGCCGACTCCGCGGCTGGTCGGACATCGACTTCGGCCGTCGCGACGATCCCCCACCTACGAGCGACTGCGCGCGACGATCAACGCGATGGCGACCCTGCCGATCCATCGAAACAGACAAGAAGTGTCCGAGGACCTCCAGATCCCCTGCGTGGATCTACTGGTTCGGGCGATGTGGCTTTAGGTCCTGCTGGGTCGGTTCGTTAGTGCGCGGCATGTCGCGTGCCGCAGCATTCGGGTTCATCGTATCGATCGGTCTTGCGTTCGTCGCGTCACCCGCTGGCGCCACAACCCGATCCGATGTTGAAGCGCTCAACCGGGCTGTCGCCACTCCCTTCGTAGTCGCAACGGCGGTGAGCAATCGATCAGTGCCAGACACCGGCGGGCTCGTCCATTTCACGGTACGGGTGAGAGGGGCTGAGGCGTGCACGCTGAGAGTTGCCGGCGATTCGGCTGTTGCGGTGGCGTTCTCGAGGGCGTGGACTCATTGCTCGAATGGCATTTTTCGCCACACGGTGAGAGTCGGCGCGAATACCGCGCAAACTCGGCAGACCATCGGATTTCGCGTCTACCTACGAAGGAACACCCGTATGTATCGATATTCGCTCGGAGCTGTGAGGGTCGACGGCGCCTCGTCGCTGGTGCGGACACTTCAGCCGACGGCGTCGCTAACGATCAGCGAGAACAGCCTTTCGTCTGCCGGCGGAACGCTGACGTTCACCTACTCGTCCTCGGGCGCCTCAAGCTGTTCGCTCTCGTCCAGTCCGCCTTTCTGGGCGGGGAACAACCCGACACCGGTGAGTTGCAACGGGACGTACCGACCGACGGTCTCGGCTAGCTCGGTCGATCAGCTGTGGACGTTCACCTTCACCGCCACGAACGCGTCGGACCAGTCGGCGACGTCGACGCAGACCTTGGAAGAGGCGGCCGCCGGTCCCTCGTTCGCGCCGTCGGAGAACTGGTCCGGATACGTCGTGCCATCTGGTGGACCTGTCTTAACCTTCGCGAGCGGGGAATGGACGGTGCCAAATCTGAACTGCACCGACACTCCAAATTCCGGCGCGAGTTTTTGGGTCGGCATCGGAGGTGCTGAGCCTGGAGCGGGTGACCTTCTCCAAACCGGCATCCGCACCGACTGCGTCAACGGCGTCCAACAGAACACTGGCTGGTGGGAGGAGGCACCCGAGCTTCCAGAGATCGACTTCGCCGGCACGTACTTCCCCGTCTCGGCAGGCGATTCGATCCAGGCTGAAGTCTTCAGTCTCCCGAACGGCTGCACGGCGAACTGTGAATGGGAAACAAGGATCGACGACTTCACGACCGGTCTTTCCGGAACCATGATCACGGGGGAGGGATGGGGTGTTGCGCCGAGCCGAGGTGGCTCGTACCTCTATCTCGATACGACGCCATCCGCCACCTACTCGGGGGGGACGACGGCAGAGTGGATCGTCGAGGACTACAAATCGGGCAATTCATTCGTCCCGTTCGCGAACTTCGGGACGGTGAGCTTCGGTGATCTGATGTTGGGCGGCGTGTCGCCGTGGCAGCTCGACTCGAGCGAGGGTACGGAGATCGTTCAGAACGGCGTCGCGCTTTCGACACCGACGGCTCCGGGATCCGACGACTTCTCGGTCAGCTACACCGGTCCCTGACGCCACGCAGGCACGATTTAGCGCCTCAGCCGTAGGTCAGCCGGTAGACACCCGTTGCCGGATCGCTCGCGGTCACATTCGCCATCTCCCAAACATCTGACCCCGAGATCAATGCAGGCGCTCCACCGACGGTGAATGCGCCCAATTGCTCGGACCCGAAATCGGACACCGCGATCCCACCCGGCGCACCGTATGCCTCAACCATCCACTCCGCAGATCCACCGCCCGAGTAGTCGGGAGCCGAGGCAGATTCGGCCTGTCCGGTCGTGACATCAGTCACGACTGCCTGCCACCCCGACGCGCCGTCACTGACGCTCGCGGTGACGGTGTCACCCGGACGGACGAGCAGGCCGAAGCTGGCTGTCGATCCGGGATACTCCTCGGCAAAAGCTCCGTTCTCGGCGACACCTCCGATGCAGTTGTCGAACATGCCCGCCTGGAGAAGCGCTCCTCCCGATATTCCACCAACCCCGACCCACGTCGAGGAAAGCGTTTCGGCGCCCGAGCAGAAGAGGTTTGGGACCACCCACGTTGCGCTAACCGAGTTCACGGTTCCCGGTGTCTCGAAATAGCCGGCCCATTGGCTCGTGAGTTGCGGATTGAACCCGTTGCTGTTCGGCAAGGTCGTGGTTGTCGTAGTCGTCGTCGAAGTAGGGGTCGTCGTAGTCGTAGTCGTGGGACCTGGACTTGGCGGTTTCGTGGTAGTCGGAACCGGAGTCGGGGTGGATGTGAGCGGCGATGTCGATCGCGTGTTCGTGTAGTCGGACACTCGCGACGTGGATGGGCTCGACGGAGGAGCGCTCGATGATCCGGGTTGAAAGTAGCGACACTCGCCACGCAGCACGTGCACACGTCGGACAACCCTCTTGCCGTCGACCTTGACGCGTTTGTATTCCACGATGGTCACAAATTTCTTGCGAAAATGCGGCCGGCAGTGCGCGTGTGGATTCGGAAGGACGTACGTCGTTGTAGAAACTCCGGTCGCAAGTTCCGAACCGCCGAGAACCAGAGCGCTACCGACGGTGAAGGCGAGTGTGCAGATCCCGACGAAAACGAGTACGCGGTGTGCCATTTTCAGCTTTCTTAACGACTGGGCGCTTGAATGGTTTGAGTGACATGCTCGAATGTGTTCTCCATAGCTGCTCGATGTCTCCGACGCACTCGATCACGAAATGTGAAATGACTACGCATGACTTTTCATGAGTTGAGAGTTGGATTGTGACCTCTGGTGTCGTCATTGAATCATCATCAAGATCTGACGGTGCAAGGCCTAGTGTCGCGATGATCAACTTTGCGTGGTCCAAAATTCGGTCATACCGGCGTCGTCGTCGAACGGGGCCGTGAGAAGAAAGCGGCGACGACACACGGATGCGTCAATGCGCCAGACCTCGGGACATCGGGTGCGTGCGACTCCCGACTTACCAGGTTGCCGAGCGAGCTCTCAGAGTTGCGCTACCCGTTATTGATCAGATTTTTGAGTTAGGAGTCAATCAAACTTCGCCATGTTGTCCGCGAGAAAAGTGCGTGATTTGGGTCAATACGTCTGCCGAACACGGTCCAACCAACGAACAGCCGCGACACAAGGCGTATGACCTGGGATCGACCAGTGCAAGGTTGCGAATGGCGTCCACTTCGATTGCACTGACGTGACGAATCGGCCGATCTTGCGTCAAAGGGTTCCGGAGTTCCCACAATCTCGCGTTTTCACGTG
>JBAVUF010000036.1:0-17856 GCA_049696635.1 Acidimicrobiales bacterium
TCGACGTGCTGCGCGGGCACGTCGAAGACGTCGCCCTCGAAGCCGACTATCGCGCCAAACCGGCCCCGGGTGACCGCGACGACGAGACCGTCACGCGCGACGACGCGCATCGCGCTCGCAACGTCTGTCGTCTTTGTGAATTCGAGGATCTCCGATTCGTTCGCGAACACGAAGTCGACCGTCCCCGAGCAAAGGCCTTCGAGGACGCGGCGATGGCGTTCGACGAGGCGCGCGTCGGAGAGCCCGACGGCGACCTTTGTCCCTGCTGCGCGCGCGGCGGTGAGCAATCTCGCGACGAGAGCTTTCGCATCAGGGAGGTCGAGGACGTAGCCGTCGAAGTAGACGAGCGACGAATCGGCGATGACGCTGACATCGATACCTGAGGCATTGAGCTGTCCACCCACACCGAGCGCGGTCGCCATCGTCCGTTCCGCGTCCGGAGTGACGATGACGTAACAGCGCCCGGTCGCCATCTCGTGCCCTTCGGGGTCAAAGGGGAATCGCTGCAGGGCGGCGTGGACGCCGGCCGATCCGAGATCGGACTCGTACTGTTCTCCGAGATCGTCCGTCGCGACGGCGCCGACGAAGGCCGGCCGTCCCCCGAACGAGGCGATGCCGACGGCGGTGTTCGTGACGGTGCCGCCCGGAACCTGGCGCCCGTTGCCGACGACGCTTCTCAGCCGGTCGGTCGTCGCGATATCGACGAGCGTCATGCCGCCGTGCGGCAGTCCGAGCGCGGCGACCGTCGCCACCTCGGCGTGGGCGAGGTGGTCCATCAGCGCGTTGCCGACACAACAGACGTCGAAGCGGCGCCCCTCGGTCCCGGCGCGCCCCGCTGCGGCACGCGCCAAAGTCGTCACGGACGCACAGTAACGGCGACGACGATCTTCGTGGCTGAGCAGGTAGGACGTCCGAAGACCTCGGTCCAGTAGCCTGCTCCGACCGTGACAGATGCTGCGCTGGCGCCGTACCGCCTGCCGGGATCGGCAAAGCCGGTCCGCTACGACCTCGAATTTGTCCCGGACCTCGTGGCCGCGACGTTTAGCGGTTCCGCGCGCGTGGAGATCCTGCTCACCGAGCCCGTCTCTGAGATCGTGATGAATGCCGTTCAACTGGACATTGCCGAGGCGTCGATTTCGCCCGGTTGGGTGTCAGCGGACGAGGTGGGCGAATCGGCGAGCGCGCAGATCGTGATGGAGCCGGAGGAAGAGCGCGTCCATTTCGTCTCGCAGGCCGTCCTCGAACCCGGGCGGTACACGGTCTCGTCGCGCTTTTCGGCTGTCTTGAACGACCTCCTGCTCGGCTTTTACCGGAGTCGATACGTCGACGCCGACGGCAAGCAGCGCTACATCGCGACGACCCACTTCGAAGAGACCGATGCCCGGATGGCATTCCCCTGTTTCGACGAACCGGACCTGAAGGCCGTGTTCGGGATCACGCTCGTCGTGCCGCAGGAGATGTTCGCGGTGTCGAACGCCCGCGAGCTCTCTTCTGAGGATCTCGGCGACGGCACTCGCCGGGTTCGCTTCGCCGACACGATCAAGATGTCGACGTACATCGTCGCGTTCGTCGTTGGGCCGTTCGTCGCGACGGATCCGGTCGACGTGCTCGGCACGCCCGTTCGTGTCATCCATTTGCCAGGCCAGGAGAATCTGACACAGATGGCGCTCGACTTCGCCGATCACGCGCTCAGGTTCTACACGGATTACTTCGACATCCCCTATCCAGGAGACAAGCTCGACCTCGTCGGAATCCCCGACTTCGCCCAAGGTGCGATGGAAAATCTTGGATGCGTCACCTTCCGCGAAGCGGACCTGCTCGCCGACTTCGAGCACGCGTCGCTCGCCGAGACCGCCCGCATCGCCGAGGTCACCGAGCACGAGATCGCCCACATGTGGTTCGGCGACCTCGTGACGATGAAGTGGTGGAACGGCGTGTGGCTCAACGAGGCGTTCGCAACTTTCATGGCTTTCCTCTGTCACGACGACAAATACCCCGAGCAGGAACCGTTCTTGTTCGCCGCGTCGCGATACTGGCCGGTCGCGTTCGAAGACGACGCTACGAGTTCTACCCGTCCGATCGAGTTCCCAGTCGCGCGGCCCGAGGAGGCGACCGCGATGTTCGACTCGCTCACCTATTACAAGGGCGGCGGCGTCCTTTGGATGATCGAGCGGTACCTCGGCCGAGAGCGCTTCCGCGACGGCATCCGGCGATATCTGAAAGCGCATGCGTACGGGAATGCGGAGACAACCGACTTGTGGGACGCGCTCGAAGAGGCGAACCCGGACGTTCGGGTGCGCGCGCTGATGGACTCGTGGATCTTCCAGGGCGGGTACCCGCTCGTCACCGCGTCGTGGCACGACGGGACTGTGGAGCTCACCCAGCAGCCCTTCTCCCTCCTCTCGGCCGACGAGCTCGCGACGAGGCACTCCGCGATCGGTACGGAGTGGTTGATACCGGTAATGGCCTGCGCGCCCTCGAGTCCGAACACGACGACGCGCGTCCTGCTCACAAAGGCGCCCGAGGTCTTCGCGGCGCCGGAGCTCCCCGTGGTCGTGAACTGTGGCGGGTCGGGCTTTTATCGCGTGCGATACGACGAAACGCTACGCCTCGCGCTCTTGAACAACCTCGAGCTCCTCCGTCCACTTGAGCGCTACTACCTCGCCTCCGATGTCTGGGCAACGACGCGGGCGGGGCTGACGAACGTCGCCCAGCTGTTTCGCACGTTTGCCTCCCTCGAGGACGAGGAGAACCCGTTCGTCTGGACGATCGCGGTCAGCGCGCTGAGAACGATCGACCTCGTCGTTCCTGACGACCTGCGCGATCCGTACGCCGCGTATCTGCGTCGAATGCTGCGCCCGAAGCTCGACCGCATCGGCTGGCGCCCGCAACCCGGCGAGATCGCGCAGACCTCGTATATGCGCGGGGTGCTGATCGGCACGCTCGGCACGATCGGACACGACCAAGAGGTCGTCTCGGACTGCTACGCCCGTTTCCAGGCGGATCGCACGCCCGGGCGCGAAATCGACGCCGACAGCGCGTCGGGGGTGCTGGCCGTCGTGGCCGCGCACGCGAGCCGGGCGCTCTACAAGACGATCCTCGACCGGTACCGCCACCCCATCTCGCCGCTCGACGAGATGCGGTACGAGTTCTCGCTCTACTCGGTTACCGACCTCGGCCTCGCTCGCGAGATTTTCGAGCTCGCTCGGACCGAGCTGCGCAACCAGAACGCCCCATTCATCCTCGGCGGCATGATGCGCCGTCGCGAACTCGCCGGCGAGACCTGGCGATACGTGACCGAGCACTTTGACGAGCTCGACGCGAAGTTCCCGCCGAGCCTGATCGTCCGGATGTTCGAAGGCATCCCAAGCCTCGTGGCCGTCGATGCCGACGGCCGCTCGCGCTACCTCGAAGAGGTGCGCGCGTTCGTCGACGCGAAGATCGGCAGCGCACGCCGACGATCTCTCGAACAGGAAATCGAGGGGCTCGAGGTGAACCTCCGGTTCGCAAAGGCGATCCGATCCGAACTCGGAGCCGTTCTCGCCGACCAGTAGCCGGCCGAAATGAACCTCGGCGCCATCGCCGCCACCGTCGCGGTCGTCACTCCAGCCGAGTTGCCGGACAAGACGTTCATCGCAGCGGTCACCCTCGCTTCGCGTCATCGTCCGGTACCCGTGTTCTTTGGCGTCTTTCTCGGACTCGTCGCCGAGGCGGCGGTCGCGGTCGTCGCCGGCAGGTTGCTCGCTTTCGCTCCACATCGCGACGTCGACGCGGTTACCGCGTTCGGCTTTCTCGCCGGAGCGGTCTACCTCGCCTTCGTCCGGCAACCGTCGGCAGAACGCGCCGCGGCCTCGCTCGCTTCCAAAGAGGACACAGCCATCACGCGTGTCGAAGCGAAAACCGAGCGCCTGCCCGCATCCTGGAAGCTCGTTGCAATGACCTTCCTCATCGTGTTCGTTGCCGAAATGGGCGACCTCACCCAGATCGTGATCGCGAATCTTTCCGCACGAACGCGCGACGCGCTGAGCGTGTTCGTCGGCGCGGTCATCGCGTTCGCGTTGACGAGCGCGTTCGGCGTCACAGTGGGCCGGACCATCACCCGGTTCCTGCCGCTCGGCGTTGTACGCAAAGTCTCCGCCGGGATTCTCGTTGGCCTCGGCGTGTGGTCCGCGCTTTCGGCGGCCGGGGTCTGATCGTGTGCTAGCTGAATGCCGGTGGACGCTTCGCTGCCTCGCCGAGATATGAGCTGATGGCAGCGCGAAGGTCCCGGACGGCGGCGCTCCTTCAGCGCGCGGAGTCAACGCCCGGCTTCTTTCCCATCGACGAAGCGCTTGCGCTCTTTGCGCTCGCGAGACGAGCTGCGCGGATCGGTCCCGTTGTCGAGATCGGTTCCTACCTCGGGCGCTCGACGCTTTTCCTCGCCGCGGCGGTCGCGGCCGAAGGAAGCGGCGTCGTCTTCACCGTCGACCACCACCGGGGATCGGAGGAGATGCAACGCGGTTGGCCCGATCACGACCCGTCTCTCCTCGACTCGGCGACGGGAATGATGGACTCGCTTCGACGCTTTCGATGCGGATTGAAAGCCGCCGATGCAGACGACTTCATCGTGTCTGTCGTCGGTGAGTCGTGCGACGTCGCTCGGCTCTGGAACACGAACGCTGGGCTCGTCGTCATCGACGGCGGTCACGGGGAGCATGTCTGCTGGTCCGACTACCGCGGTTGGGCACCGCGCGTCGCACCAGGGGGATTCCTCGCCTTCCACGACGTCTTCTCGGACCCAGAAGAAGGCGGGCGGCCACCTTTTGACTGTTTCTGCGACGCCGTCTCGAGCGGACGCTTCGTCGAGGACGCCGGCGCCGGGCAGGGGAGCCTGCGCGTCCTCATCGCGAAGGTCGTCAGCTGAGTTGTGAAAAGACTCGCGCGCTCGGTCCTCCGGCAAGGACGTCCGCCGCGAGAATCATCGCGGCTGCCGAGTAGGTCGTCCGCTCGCCGTCTGGGAATTCCGACCGATCGGGATGAACGACTCCGGTTCGAAAGGCCCCGTCTTCGTCACGCAGCGCCTCGGCACACTCAAGGATCCGACGGGCGATGCGATCGAACCCGGCACGGGCACATGCGACCGCACACTCCCCCGATTCCGCCGCGGTCACCCAACTGCCGTCCGAGCGACAGCGCACACCGTGACCGGGAATGACAAAGCGGGAAAGCCCTTTGGCGAGTCGTTCGCGAGCGCGCCGTCGATCGAGCACCCCGGCGAGCACCGGGTAGTACCAATCCATCGAGAAGGCGGACTTGTCCAAGAACGCCACCTCGTCCTCGATGATCGCGATTGCGATCTTCGAGGCGGCGTCGAGCCAATCTGGCCGCGGTTTTCCGGCGCCGTCCGAAAGTGCCGCACCCGAGCGAAGGCTGGCCACGACTGACGAACTCGCGGCGAGGAGACTGTGCGGCGAGATCGCATCGCCCGGCCCGATCGACCACGGGAGCATCCCGCGCTCATCGACGTGGAGGACGACGTACTCGAGCGCGCGCTCGACGACGCCAAAAATCTCTCCGACGAACTCTCTGTCTCCTGTGACGACGCAATAGAGGTGGAGCCCTGTCGCGACGTACGCGGTCGCATTCGTATCGCAGTGGTCCTCGAGAACAGAGCCATCTCGGGCGTAGGCGGCGAACCACGATCCATCCTCACGCTGACAATCGGCGAGCCAACGAAAGGCGCGCCTCGCCGCGTCCCTCTCTCCGGCGACAGCGAGCGCCATCGCCGCCTCGACGTGATTCCAGGGATCGATGCGCCCACCGGTAAACCAAGGGATCGCGCCGTCGTCTTGTTGCACCAAAAGGATGCTCGTCGCCGTCTTATTAGCGCCGGTGGCGGCATTTTGATCGAGCACGAGTTCTCTCATCGCGGCCGTTCGGCGTAGATGACGAGGCTCTTCCCGATCACCGGGTTGAGGAGGTGCTCGAGAGCGCGGGTGACGACCGGTCGGTGGGTGATGTCCCAGACGAGCATCCGGTGATAGGCGCGGACGAGCGGGTGATCGGGTTTGTTGACGCCGACGACGCACCGCAACAGCCAGTACGGCGAGTGCAACGCATGAGCATGGTGGCTTCCGAGCACGCGGAGCCCGGCACCCCGCAATAAAGAAACGAGGGCGCGGCGGCGGTAGATGCGGACGTGCCCACCCTCGACCTCGTGGTACGCATGCGAGACCAGCCAGTTCGCTCGTTCGGGTCCGGCGCGCGGCACCGTGATCGCGACGCAACCGCCGGACCGGGTGATGCGTGCGACTTCCCCCATCGCCCGCTCATCGTCTGGGAGATGCTCGAAGACCTCGGAAGCGAAGACGCGGTCGAACGCTGATGATGTAAATGGAAGATTCGCCATGTCGGCGACAACCGCCGCGTGCCGGCTCGAACCGGCGATCTCGCCCGATTGCACCAGCGCCTTCGTCATCTCCACGACCGCGGCAACTTCGGAACGATTCCGGTCGAGCGCGATGACGTGTGCTCCACGCAAAAGGGCGGCGAAGCTGTGCCGACCCGATCCGCAACCGAGATCAAGGACCCGCGAGCCGCGCGTCACCTCCGCCCGATCGAGATCTATCGTCAGCACGGACGTTCGGCCATCACGAGGCGGTACTGCTCGGCAGTTGCGGCAGCGACGCGTTCCCATGAATAACAAGAACGCGCCCTGATCCGCCCCGCTGCACCGAGTCGCTCGGCGCGATCGCCGTCGGTGAGAAGCTCGGTGATCGCGTGCGCGAGCGCGCCCGCATCGGCGGGATCGACGACGATCGCCGCCTCACCACTGCGACCGACGACTTCTGGTAAGGCTCCGGCGGACGTGACGACGAGCGGCGCACCGCACGCCATCGCCTCGATCGCCGGCAGCGAGAATCCTTCGTACAGCGACGGCACCACGGCGACGGAAGCCTCCGCGTAGCGTCGGACGACCTCGTCGTCGGATTCCCCGCCGACGAACTGCACGAATCCACGAAGACCGAACTGCTCGATCGCCAGATCGACCGCCCCGCCCTCACGCAGAGCGCCGACGACGACAAGATGCGCGTCGTCGCGCTCGGTGCGAATCTTCGCGAGCGCTTCGATCAGGTACGCAAGGCCTTTCAACGGGACGTCGGCACTCGTCGTCGTCATGATCCGTCCCGGTACACGTGCGATCGTGTCGATCGGCCGCCACGTCGAAGGTCGGACCCCAAGCGGCACAACCGCGACGCGCGCCGGGTCGACGCGCATCTCCGAGATCACATCGGCGCGCGCCACCTCGGATACCGTGACAAGGCGACACAGCCGTCGGGCGACGCGCGATTGCATCTTCGAGAACCCGTACCAACGACGGAGCACCAAGCGGCGTCGCAGATTTTCCGCGTGGCACAGATCGAGCGCTTTGTCGATCGTCACCGGATGGTGAACGGAAGCGAGCACGGGCCAGCCTGCCCGGGCCAAGGAGAGAATACCGGTCCCGAGTCCGTGGTTGTCGTGGATGACATCGAAGTCGTTTCTCCGGGAAGACAGCACGTCGGCGGCACGCCACGAAAACGCGCGCGGCTCTCCAAACCCCCCACTCCACATCGTGACGAGCTCGGCGAGGTCGGCGAACGACCCGATCTCGCGCAATCGCGGCCTACGGAAGGGATCCGCGTCGCGGTAGAGATCGAGGCTCGGAATCGGTTCGATTTCTACTCCGGGATCAAGCTCGGGATAGGGCTGGCCGGAGAACACCGTGACGGAATGGCCCGCGGCGACAAGGGCGTGCGATAAGTGGCGCGCGTAGACGCCTTGTCCTCCACAACGCGGGTTGCCCCGGTAGCAGAGCAGCGCCACCCTCAGGCCGTGGCGATCCATCGCCTCTACGTGAGGGCCGGGCGCGCGCGACTTCATCGCATGATCCTCACCGCTTCATCCCGACGCGGCAAGCGATGCGGTCAGTGCTGACCGATCCCGATCTGGACGACGCGCACGGCAAGCAGGACAACGGCGACGACGAGATAGCCGCGCAGCACGAGCATCGACCACCTCCGTCCCCGAGACCACACCGGCCGCTCGAGCAGCGCAAGCGGCGGCATACGCCAACCCTCGCGGTGCTGCCGGGCGATGCGGTCCTCTTCGGTCACTTCCCTTTGACCGTGCAGTCGCCAGCCGATGACCGCCGCCACGATGCCGCCAGCGACGAGCACCAGCCCGAGCAGACTCATGACCAAGTTGATGTTGATGCTCGGGAACAGAGTCGTCGCCATCAGGATCAGCGAAAGGGCGATCAGCACCGAGACGATCAGCCCGGCGACGATGTTCAGCCACAGTTTGTTTACCCACGGCCCGAGCACCTCCTTGTCGTTACAGAGCAGGAGGAGGAACACGGTCGCACTCGGCAGGAGCACACCGGCGAGTGCCTGGACCGAGGTCGTGATGAGACCCAAAGGCGCGTGGGGGATGAGCACGAAGCCCGCCGCAAGCGCAACGAGACCGAAGAACGTCGCGTAGAACGTCTTTGCGTCTGTGACGCGTCGATGCAACGAGTGCTTCATCGAGAACACATCGCCGAACGCGTACGACGTCGACAGCGTCACCGCCGCGGCACCGATGATCGACGCGTTCAGCAACACGATCGCGTACAGCGTCCCGGCGTCGTTGCCGAGGAGTCGATCGAGGCCGTGCGCGACGCCGGCGGCGTTCGTGAAGTGCCCGAAGTAGCGGGTGTGCGCGAACGCGAACCCGGCGGTGGCGACGATGAGCACGGCGCCGACGACGGTGATGACAGATCCGATCGCCGTGTCGGCGCGCTCGTAGTTGATCCAGCGCGGGGTGATCCGCTTGTCGACGATGTTCGACTGCTGGAAGAACAGCTGCCACGGAGCGACCGTCGTGCCGACGATGGCGATGATCAGCAGAACAGAAGTCGAGGTGACGCCCCCTTGGATCCCGGGGATGAACAGCCCGTGCACGAACGGACCGGGGCGGGGGTGGGAGAAAATCACGAGCGGGATGACCAAGAAGTTCGCGGCGACAAAGACGAGCATGAACCGCTCCCAACGCCGGAAGCTCCCGGTTGCGGTCATCGCCATCAGCCCGACCGCGGCGATCGGCACCGAGACGTACGGAGAGACTCCGAAGTAACCGAGTGCCAGGCCGACGCCGATGAACTCCGTCATGATCGTGAGGAAGTTCAACAAGAACAGGTCGCCGACGCTGAAGGCGCCCCAGAACTTCCCGAAGCGCTCGTTGATGAGGCGCGCGTGACCGACGCCGGTGACCGCGCCGAGACGGACGACCATCTCCTGGTTGACGATGAGCACCGGGATCAAAAGCGGCATCACCCACAACAGCGAGAGACCGAAGTTCTGTCCGGCTTGCGAATACGTGGCGACTCCGCCGGCGTCGTTGTCTCCGACCATGACGATGAGACCGGGCCCGACGATCGCGAGCAAGGTGAGCAGGCGCGCGGCCCACGTCCGGCGCGCGCCGGTGTCTTCGACCTTGATCGTCCCGAGCGCACCTTGGATGTCCCCGAGGTGCGCTTCGTCCAGGACCGCGGACTGCTCCGCCGCGGTCGCATGGTCCCGTACGGCCATGCCCCGTCGACCTCCCGTCGCATCGGACGCAACGAATGCTTCACGTGGTGCGCGCACGCCCGAGGGAGGCCGACCCGTCTGGGCGGGCCCTTTAGGTCTTCCGGGGCGTGCGCCGTCGTCGTTCAGACGAACTTGAACCGGCGCTCAGCGGTGCTCCTTCATCGAGCCCAAACGGAACCGCCCGCGGGGTCGGGTCCGATGGGCACGGACCGCCGTGGCTTCCGCCTCGGCGCACCCCTCTCGTCAGAGCTTTGGCGCCCACCGCCGTAGGCGTAGCCAGCCACTTGGGACCATCCCTTGTGCCGGGAAGGCCTGTCCTGACCCGGAGTGTCTTTCGACAGGTGGGATCAGTGGCTTTTGTGCGGTGAGCCGCCTCACCGAACGAGGTGCGGCAACTAGCGACGCGAGTTTACCGGCCGCTTCGTCGCCCGCTCAACGAGAATCAGTTGCTCGGACAGACCGTGTTCGGCGGGGGCACCTTCGCCGTCATGAAGTAGTTGTCGACGTCGGTGCGGATGCACGCGGAAAAGAAGTACGCGGTGTGCCCGCTCCCGTCGCGGGTGAGGAGCTCTGAGTTGTCGAGCTGGTGCGAGACGGCCTGCGCCCACACGTAAGGAGTCGCCGGGTCGTCGGTGGAACCGACGACGAGGATCTTCGGGGTGCCGGGCGCGTGGATCGCCTGCGGCCTCCCGGCGGCAGGGATCGGCCAGTAGGCGCAGGCGAGGCTCCCCCACGCCTCTGCGGCGCCGAAGTCCGGGGCGGTCTTCGCGAGCTCGCGGGCGAGATTCTCGTAAAAGGACAGACCACGCGGAGAGGGCGAGTCCACACAGTTGATCGCGACGTTCGCCGCCTCCTCGTTCGACCAAGTGCCGTTGGGGTTCAACCCGAGGTAGGAGAACGCCAGTTCGAGCAGATAGTCCCCGTTGCCTTGGAGCGACTGTTGGATCGCCTGTCCGAGGATCGGCCAGTAGCTCTTCGAGTACAACGAACTGATCACGCCGAGGTACGCGTCTCCCAAGGTCACCCGCTGCGTGCCACCGAACTGCGGTTTGAAGTACGCGTCCTCGCTCTCGCCCGAAGAAAACCGCGAGATCAACGTGTCGTACTCGGTCTCCGCGCCTTTGGGAAGTTCCTTGTGGCAGGAGGCGTTCGCGTCGCACCACGAGAAGAACGCGTGCAGGTCGCCCTCGAAGCCGGTGGCCTGCTGGCGGTCCGATCCGACGAGGCCGAGCGCCGGGTTGATGACGCCGTCGAGCACCATCGTGCGGATATGCGACGGGTAACGCTGCGCGTACAGCTCGCCGAGGAACGTGCCGTACGAAAACCCGATGTAGTTGAGCTTCTTTTGACCGAGATCGGCGCGCAGTGTGTCGAGATCCTCGATCGTAACGCGTGTGCCGACGTTTTCGAGAAGCCGTTTCGGCGTCTTCTTCACGCAATCACGCACGTAGGACTTCGTCGCTTTGACGACCGAGTTGATCTGCCCGGTGTTCCCCGGGTTCGGCGTCACCCGTGCAAAGGCGATCAGCTGCGACGGGGTGTCACAGGTGACGGGCGGCGTGCTCGCGCCGATGCCGCGTGGGTCCCAGCTCACGATGTTGAACTCGGCGCGTAGCGCCTTTGGGAACACCGAGTACGTCTGCTCGAGAAACTGCACCCCTGAGCCGCCCGGCCCGCCGGGGTTCGTGAAGATGTCACCCTTCGGGTGGGCGCTCGTCGACGGCAACATCGCGACCGCGAGTTCGACCGTGCCCTCGCTCGGGTGCCCGTACACCAACGGGACGGGGATCTTCGCGCACTGGAGGGCCTTGTAACCCGAACACGTCGACCAATCGACGGACACGTGGGTGCCTTCTCGCCGGGGGCGAGCCGATCCTCCCGCTCCTGTGGCGAGCACGACGATCGTCGCCGCGGCGCACAAGACAACTACTGGAGCGATGATCCGGAGCGCGCGCATCTCCTGCTTTCGGGGTGAGTCGGAGCGATGTTTCGTCCCGTCCGCCTCATCGTAGGTGAGGCTCAGGAACAGGCGTCGTCGTCCTATTCCTCCGCGGAGGTCATGCCGAAGTCTCGCCGCCAACCAGTCGGCAACAGCAATTCCAACACGTCGTCGACCGTGATTACTCCGAGCATCGTGTGGTTGTCGTCGACGACGGGAGCCGCGGACAAGTTGAAGTCCGACATCTTGCGGACGATCGCGTGGATGTCGGCGTCGGCGCGCACCGTAACCGGGTCCTTCTCGGCGATCGAAGCAAGCCGCTGATCAGCCGACGCCTTCAACAGCTTCACGACCGACACCGTGCCCGAAAGATGGCCCTCTTGGTCGGCAACGTAGACGGTGGCGAGCGCCTCGGGCGCGATCTCAGATTTGCGCACCGCCTCGAGCGCGTCCGCGACCGTCGTCGCATCGGGAAGCGACAAGAAGTCGGGATTCATGAGACCGCCGCCCGTCTCGGGGTTGTAGCTCAAAAGTCGCCGCACCTTCGCCTTTTGGCGCGCCGGAAGCGCTTCCAAGACGGCGAGTCGGCGATCCTGGTCCAAGTCGACGATCAGGTCGGCGGCGTCGTCAGGCGCCATCGTCGCCAACAGCCGAGCCGCTTCGGCGTTCGATCGCGACGCGAGGAACTCGCGTTGGTGATCCGGATCGAGCTCTTCGAAGACGTCGGCCTCGAGCTCTCGATCAAGGCTCACCGCCTCGATTATCTCTTCGCCCTCTTCGTGTGAGGCCGCCTCGACGAGATCGGCGATCTGGGCGGGTCGAAGCTTCGACAGTTTCCGATACGGAATGCGCATACGCGCCGTGGGGACGTGCGCAACGAACGGTTCGATCTGGCCCCAGTCGATGATCTTCCCAGTCGCGATGTGCTTTGCCACCGGGCGCGGCAGCGCGCGTCGCAGAGCGGCGCGCGGCGATGGGTCGACCCCCACGACCTGCCACACGCCGTCGACCTGCGCGAGCTCGATGTCGTTCGCGCGAATCAGGTGCGCGCCGATCAAGTGGATGAGGTGACGCGAGCTGAGGTCGCGCGTCAACAACAGCTCGCCAGGGCGACGCTCGAAGCGCCCGAGATCGATCGTCTGGCCGGTGAGGCGAACGTGATCGGGTTGCAGTTCGGCGACGCGGGCGATCGGTATGAAGAGCTCGCGGTGGCCGATGCGAGCAACGAGCCCGGAGATCGGCGGGTGCGGCTTGCCGTCGAGGCGAGCGATCAGGTCGTCGACACGACCGACGCGCTCGCCACGCCCGTCGGTGAGCGGGGCATGCACGACCGAAGAGAGATGGATGAACTCAGCCAACGTCCCACGCGGTCGCGGAACATCGCGGCCTCGTCACGGCGAAAAGTGTACCGACGGTCGCGATGACGTACCTGAGCCCTTCCTGTGGAGTTCGTGTGTGGCGCGGCGCGCTCAGAATTCCGTGATCGCCAGCACGTTCTTTTGGAACTCGGCGAACTCGGGCGACATCGTGATCGGCAAAAGCGCCATCAGCTTCCCGACGTCGCCGTCGACCTTGATCTTTCCCTGCATGAAGGCCGCGTTCGCGTCGAGATCGCCCTTTTGGATCGACATCGCGTCGTCGTAGGACTCGGTGAGTGTGACCTCGGCGTCGGCGAGTTCCCCGAGGCGGTTTTCGAGCAGCTTGCCGTCTTGGACGATCCAGTAGTACTTGACCTCGCCCCCTGGGCCGTCGGTGATGACGTATTGCAAGCGCGCCGTCGCCCCGGGGCGTTCCGGCTGCGACTCCGCGAGCTTCGTGCTTTCGTCGAGCCACTCCTGGGTGAGCCACTTCGGCACGTTCGCCTCCTTCGTGTCGCGCCGTTCTACTTCGCCGCCGCGCCCACTCGCTCACGAACACCGGCGAACAGGTCGTCTTCGGGTTCGATCGGGCCGACGAGATTGCGGGCGAGCACGTACCCGTCGGTCCGAAACACCTCGCGCTCGACCTGCTCGGGGAGCCCGAACCAGAACGGCGAGCTCGGGTCGATCTGTGTGGCGTGCGCCATGAGGCCAGCCCGACGTGCGTCGTAGAAGCTCGAGACGTCGATCAACGTCGTCGGTGCGCGGTCGGGGAAATCCTCGGGCACGCCGTCTTTGAACCATTCGGCGTAGGGGGACTCGAGCCCGAACTCCAAGAACTTCTCGTGTCGGAGCAGAATCTGCTCCAGCTGCCAAACCGTGTAGTACAGCTTGAGCGGCTGGTAAGGCGCGCCCGCCTCCGGATACGCCCCGGCATCGCCCACCCTGTCGAGGGCCAGGAGCGAGATGTCGTGGACCCGCAGGTGATCGGGGTGCGGGTAGAAGTTCTGCTCGTCCGGGTAGGTGACGACGACCTGCGGCCGGTAGGTGCGGATCGCGGCGACGAGTCGGCCCGTCGCCTCGTCGATCGGCGCCTGCCAGAACGAGCGCGGGTCCGCGTTCGCCGCGCTTTCCGGCATCCCCGAGTCGCGGTACCCGAGCAGAACCAGCTCGTCGTAGCCGATCGCGTTCGCCGCCTCTTCGAGTTCGCGTCGGCGGATCTCCGGGAGGTCCTTCCGGACCGCGTCTGTGTCGAGGGCCGGGTTCAAGATCTCGCCCTCTTCGCCACCGGTCGCCGTGACGAGCACGGTGCGTACGCCCTCTGCGTGGTAGCGCGCGATCGTGCCGGCTCCCTTTGAAGCCTCATCGTCGGGGTGAGCATGCACGGCGAGAAGACAGAGTGTCTCTGTGGTCATCGAATCGATGACCTTAAAGGTCTTTCGCAACGTCGACCGCACGATCCGAGGATGAGACGGCCCAAACTGCCCGTCGGCCACGGAATTTGCGGGCGTATGCTCGACATCGGTCCTAGTCAGCGCCAAAGTCTCGGTCCGTCCACAAGGAGCAATGCATGAGCGTGATGAAGCGCCTGAGCGGCGTCGTCCAGGCGAAGGCGAACAAGATGCTCGACCGCGTCGAGGATCCCCGTGACACGCTTGACCTCTCCTACGAAAAGCAACTCGAGCAGCTCCAGCAGGTCCGAAAGGGCCTCGCCGACATCGCCACGGCCCGCAAGCGGATCGAGCTGCAGGCGACCCAGCTGAAGCAGAACGCCGACAAGCTCCAAGAGCAGGCGAAGACGGCACTCGCCCAGAACAACGAAGATCTCGCCCGCGAGGCGCTCTCGCGGCGCGCTTCGATCGCCACCCAGCTCGAGCAGATGAAGACCCAGCACGACCAGCTCGTCTCCCAGCAGGACCGGCTCGTAGTGACGAGCCAGCAGCTCGAGGCGCGCGTCGCCGCCTTCCGAACCCAAAAAGAGACGATGAAGGCGAGCTACACCGCCGCCGAGGCGCAGACCAAGATCGGCGAGGCGGTCTCTGGGATCTCCGAGTCGATGGGCGACACCGGGCTCGCGATGCAAAGGGCCCAGGACAAGATCGAACAGATGCAGGCGCGCGGCCAGGCGATGGACGAGCTGTTGGCCTCGGGCGACCTCACCGACATCACGAACACGTCCGACCCCATCCAGTCCCAGCTCGACAAGGCCACGCAGGCGAGCCAGGTCGACGCCGACCTCGCGAAGCTGAAGGGACAGATCTCCGGCTCGCAGCCGGCGGGGGCGATCTCGGCAGGCGACCAGCAGGACTCGGCGAGCGAGCCGCAGGACGCCGAGGTCGTCGGCGACGATGAGGCGGCGGCGACGTCCGCAGCGGGCGCCGGGAACGACCCGTTCACCTTGGACGACGGATCGAGTTCATGATCGTGCGCATCTTGGAAGACGGCCAGTACGAAGTCGCGGACCAAGCGACCGATGGCCTGAACGAGATCGACCAGCGACTGGCGAAGGCGATCGACGCGGGAGACGACGCCGCCTTTAATGCCGAGCTCGACGCGTTGATCGACGCGGTTCACCGATCCGGCACCCGACTCGACGCGACGGACCTGCGCCCTTCGGACCTCGCGGTTCCGGCGGCTGGATCGACCCTCGCCGAAGTGAAGGCGCTCCTCTCCCAAGACGGTATGAATAGGGACTAGAGCGATGGCGATCCAGACGAAGTTCCCCCAAGACCGCGGCCTCACCGCGCGCATGCTGACGACCGTATTTCTGCTCGGTCTGCTCTACGCGATCTTCATCACGGCGCTCGTCCTCGCGCACGTCGCGCTCGGCGTCATCATCGTCATCGGCGCGGTGATCCTGTTCGTCCAGTACTTCTACTCGGACCGGATCGCCCTTTATTCGATGGGCGGCAAGATCGTCACCCCCGAGCAGCAACCACAGCTCCACGCGATCGTGGACCGGCTGTGCGCGATGGCGAACATGCCGAAGCCGCGCGTCGCGATCGCGCAGAGCGATATCCCGAACGCCTTCGCGACCGGCCGGAATCAAAAAAACGCCGTCGTCTGCGTGACAACGGGGCTCTTGCGGCGGCTGAACGAGCCCGAGGTGGAAGCGGTCTTGTCGCACGAGCTCAGCCACGTCGCCCATCGCGACGTCGTCGTGATGACGGTCGCGAGCTTCCTCGGCATCTTGGCCGGCCTCCTGACACGAATGTTCCTGTTCGCGGGGCTCTTCGGCGGCTTCGGCGGACGCGGTCGGCGCGGGGGATTCGGCGGGCAGGGAGGTGGCGGCGGTCAGGTCGCGCTCATCGAGCTCGGCGTCATCTTGTTCTCGGCGATCATTTATGCGATCAGCTTCATCCTGATCCGGACGCTGTCTCGCTATCGGGAGCTCGCCGCGGACCGCTCCGGCGCGATCCTCATCGGCCAGCCGGCGCTGTTGGCCCAAGCCCTCGTCAAGGTGAGCGGCGAGATGTCCCGCATCCCCACCCAGGACCTGCGGGCGGCCGAGCACTTCAACGCGTTCTTCTTCGCCCCAGCGATCGCGCCTGGCGCGAGCCTCTCGTCGCTGTTCGCGACCCACCCGCCGCTGCAAAAGCGCCTCGACCAGCTTGCGAAGCTCGACGCCGAGATGCACCGCGCCGCCAGCTGATCTGATCGCTGCGCGCTGACCGATGGGGTTCCTCGACGCGCTCTTGGGGCGCTCGAAGCCGGCGCAGGCCAACCTCGACAAGCTGTTCGGACTCCCGGGGGCGCAGATCACCCTCGAGGCGTCCGAAGGGCTAGAGCCGACGGGACACGCCGGCGTGTGCTTCAAGCCCGCCTCCGGCCAGGCCTTCTCGGCTACCGAGCAGGAATTCATCCAGCTGTTGAACCTCGGCGACGAGACCGGCACCCGCATGGACGAGAGCTCCGACGAGTACGGCTACCGATGGGTGGTGATCACCGCCGGCGACTTCGACTCGCTCGTCACGCGCGTCCATATGACGAATTCGACCCTGCAGGACAACGGCTACGGTCCGCAGCTGCTCTGTTCGGTCTTCGGCTTCCGCCCGAAGCAACCAACCCCGGATGGGCCGGCGTCGACGTACCTCGTCTACCTCTACAAGCGCGGCACCTTCTACCCGTTCATCCCAACGGGCAAGGAGCGCCGCGACAACGAGGCTGAGTTGCGCTTGAAGAACGAGCTCAAAGAGGACCTCGCGATCGAACCGGACCTGAACCGCTGGTTCCCGATCTGGAGCCTGCCCGTCAGCTGATCACCCCGGCGACCGGCCCCTCTCATCCCGTGTCGGCTCCGCGAACGGGTCCCAGGCGACCGGTGCCGTCGCAAGGTACTCGAGGATCTGTTCGATGACCGTCTCCTGCGACAAGCGATTGGCGAAAGGCTCCCGCGGCGAGAGCGCGGCGACAATCGTCCCGGGACCGTCTGCCTCCCAGACGACGTCGGTCGACAGCTCGTCGAGCTCGGCGACGAGTGGTGCGAGGTCTCGGCGTTTCGGGACTTCGCGCGAGACGTAACGGACCCAGGTCTCGTAGCGGTCGTAGTAGATGAGCTGATCGCGGTCGACAATGACCATCCGCACCATCGGTGTCGCCGAGTGGAGGGCAAAGGGGTGCACCCGCAGGACACGGCGGCGCGCGACCGGAAAGCGGCGCGCCCCCTTGACGCCGTGCGTGCGCACCACCGCGACGTCGAGGTCACGATGCTCCTCGATCGTCACGTCACCCCGGGCGATCGCGGCGCTGCCCTCCTCAAAGGCGCGGTGCGCGTCGGACCACAACTCCTCGAACGCCTCTGGTTGCTCGATGATCTCGCCAAGATGCGGCACGAGATCGGCGAACCAGCTCGACGGCGCCGACCAGTCCTTCGTAGCGGCTTCGTCACGCCACGGCGGCGTCGCGCCGGCATCGATCGCCTGGAACGTGAAGACGGCGCGCGCCGCGTCGGGGGTCGCGACCCCGAAGT
>JBAVUF010000037.1:0-13903 GCA_049696635.1 Acidimicrobiales bacterium
CCGCCTACGCCTCGATGTGCATCCGAGGGGCGATCTTCGACGAGCTCCGCCGGCTCGACTGGCTGCCGAGAGGCGTGCGTCGCCACGTCACCGAGTACCAGACAGCGGCGGATCACCTCGGCCACCAGCTCGGACGCACGCCGGGTTCGGGCGAGGTTCTCGACGCGATGGGCGTGTCGGACTCGCAGAGAGCCGACGTCATGTCGGGTATCCGCTCATCGCAGCTCCTGCACCTCGACCACATCGTCGAGGTCGAGAACGCCGACGGCTCGGTCCGTCTCGTCGAGACGCTGACCGACGAGAAGTCAGCGAGTCCGGAGGACTCCGTCGTCGGCACGAGCGAGATCGACGAGCTGCGTAGGGCCGTCGATGAGCTGCCCGAGCGGCAACGGCTCGTCGTCACGCTGCACCTCTTCCACGGCTTCACCTTCGAGCAAGTCGGAAAGCAGCTCGGCGTGACCGCGTCGCGCGCGTGTCAGATCGAGTCCGAGGCGCTGAAGTCGCTGCGCGTCACGCTCGGTTCGCTGAACGCCGAACTCACCAGGACGCCGACGCTCTAAACCGAGCACGCCGAAAAAGCGCCGGTCGAGGGAAGCAGAGCGCCTTCTCGTCCCGAATCGGCCGGTCTTCGTTCTCCTCGAAGCGTGCCGACTCACGCATGCCCGTTTCGACCAGGGCTTTCTTGTGACTTCAAGTAACATGCGAGAAAAGTCCCAGGGGATGCACTATTGGCTCCGAGATCGAAAGCGGTAGCCCCCGACCTGCGGCGATTGAACCGCGGCAGCGTCCTGCAACTGCTCTTTCTCGAGGGGCCGCTCGACAGGGTTCGTCTCGGTGAACGAACCGGTTTGAGCAGCGGGACGGTCACAACCTTCATCACTTCCCTCATCGAAGAGGGGCTCATCGTCGAGGTCGGCTACGAGCAGTCAGGTGGCGGCCGGCCGCGGGCGCTGCTCGAGGTGAACCCGGAATACGGGACGGTGGTCGGGGTCGAGGTCGGCGAAACGGGCATCCGGGTCGAGGGTTTCGACCTCCGCCTGCGCGTTGCGGGCGTCGCCGATGTCGCCCTCCATCCACAGCACCACGACGCGAGTGTGACGATCGCAGAAGCCGCGAAAGCGATCAGCAATCTCAAGGAACGCTTCGCGCTCGAAAAGCGGCGACTGCTCGGTGTCGGCGTCGGTGTCCCTGGAATGGTGGAACACCGCGCCGACGACGCGCGCGTCCACGCACCGAACATCGGCTGGCACGACGTCCCCATCGAGCGAATGCTCCGTGAAGAGATCGGCGTGCCCGTCTTCGTGGAGAACGGCGCGAAGGCCCTCGGTCAGGCGGAAATGTGGTTTGGTGTCGGTCGCGGCTATCGCCACGCCATCGTCGCGCTCTGGGGAACCGGTGTCGGTGCGGCGATCTTCACCGACGGATCGCTGTACCAAGGAGCGACCTCGAGCGCGGGCGAATGGGGACACACCTGCATCGTCGCCGGTGGCGAGCCCTGTCGGTGTGGGAGCTCCGGATGTGTCGAGGCTTATATCGGCGCGCGGCCGCTCTTCGACGCGTGGCGCCGTCGTGACCCGAATGCGATCCCTGATCTCGACCCCGACGAAGAGGAGTGGGCGACGCGTCTCGTCGAGGCGGCGGGAGGCGGCGGAGCGGCCGCGGACACCCTCGACCAGGCAGCTCGGATGTTCGGAATCGCCGCGGCCAACCTCGCCAACCTGTTCAATCCAGAGATCATCGTGATCGGCGGGTGGCTCGGGCTCGCCCTCGGTCCGGCCGTGATCGATCGAATTCGCGAAGTCGTGCGCGAACAAGCGCTCGACTACACGGCAAGCCGCGCCCGCATCGAACTCGGTCGGTTCATGGATGATGCCGGGGCACTCGGCGCCTGCACGCTTGTGATCAACGAGATGATCGCGAACGGCGGCGCTTTTCCGAACGGCACCCGCGAAAAACTCGAGTCCACGCTCCTGCGCTAGGCCGGCACCAACTCCCCCGATTTCGCGAGTTCCGCGTACCACCTTCCGCTCGCCTTGACGGTGCGCTCTTCGGACTGGAAGTCGACGTAGACGATTCCGAAGCGCGCCGAATAGCCGCGAGCCCATTCGAAGTTGTCGAAAAGCGACCAGACGAAGTAGCCGCGCACCGGAACGCCTTCATCGCGTGCCGAAAGCACCGCGGCGATGTGTTCCTTCAGGTATTCGACCCGTTCACTGTCATCGATCGCGCCGTTGCGCAACTCATCGTTGAATGCCGCACCGTTCTCTGTCATGTACACAGCCGGTGGGCGGTACCGCTCATGCAAGTCGACGAGCAACGCGCGCAAGCCGTCTGGCCGGACGATCCAGCCCATCGCCGTCCGCGTCGCGTCCGGCTCCGCCTTCGGCGCGAATCCGAGCCACGACGACGGCTCTTCGCGGACGAGGTACGACGAGTAATTGTTGATTCCGACGAAGTCGGGTGGGACGCGCAACGCCTTCATGTCGTCCTCGTAGCCGAGAGGCAGGTAGGGCGCTAGGCGATCCTCGATCGCCGGGGGGTACCTGCCTTCGACGAGAGGTTCCAAGAACAACGGGAAGTTGTGCCACGCGTTTGCACGTTCGGTCGCGGCGATGTCGGCTTCGCTCTCGCTCGCCGGCGCGACCCCGGCGCTGCTCAGCGCGATACCGACGACGGCATCAGGGCTCACGGCTTTGAGCGCTCGCCACCCCTCGAGGTGCGCCCGCAACTGGTTGTGGATCGAGTGCCCGGCGGCATAAATGTTGCGAATGCCGGGGGCGTGCACGCCGACGAGGTGACCCTGCTCGGCGACGACAAAGGGCTCGTTCAAAGTGATCCAGTGATGGACGCGGTCGGCGAGCGTCCTCGCGACGACCTCCGCGTAGTCGCCAAACCACGACGCGACATCTCGGTTCGACCATCCGCCGCGGCGTTGCAGGGCGGCGGGAAGATCCCAGTGGTAAAGGGTGACGAAGGGTTCGATCCCTGCAGCGAGCAGCTCGTCGACGAGTCGGTCGTAGAAGGCGACGCCGGCGGGATTGATCTCTCCCGTCCCATCGGGTCGGATGCGTGGCCAACGGATCGAAAACCGATAGGCGCCAAGACCGAGCTCTCGCATCAGCTGCACGTCTTCTGTGACCCGGTGGTAGTGGTCGCAGGCGACGTCACCGGTGTCGTCGTTCGCGACGTTCCCCGGCGTGTGGGCGAACTCGTGCCAGATGCATCGACCCGCACCGTCGGCGAGCGGCGAGCCTTCGATCTGGTAGGCCGCCGTCGCGGCGCCCCAATAGAAGGTGTCGGGTGGTATCCGGGAGAGCGTCATTCCTACCTCCTTGGTAGCAAGCGGTTGGCGGCGTGGTGCCCGGCCGCAACCACAGTTCGGATAACAACGATCGTGCTCAAGGCGTGTCCGATGGGTAAAGCACGCAACGAACCCGGTGCCCCTCGCCGACGTGGCGCCATTCGGGTAGCGCCACCGTGCATTCGGGACGAACGTACGGACACCGCGGCGCAAAGGGACATCCCGGCGGTGGCGCCGTGAGGTCTGGCGGATCGCCCTTTCCCTCAAAGCGCGTCCCCATGCCGAGCGCGTTCTCAGGATCTGGTGCCGCCTCCCGCAACAATTGGGTGTACGGGTGTTTCGCCGCGCCCAACACTTGCGCAGCGGGGCCGATCTCAAGGATGTGGCCCGCGTACATGATCGCGATGCGATCACTCATGTAGCGGGCGCCGCCGAGGTCGTGGGTGATGAACACGAGTGACAGCGATCGGCTCTTCTGCAGGTCGAGGAGCACGTTCATGATCGTGAGCCGGATCGACACGTCGAGCATCGACGTCGGCTCGTCGGCAAGGATCAGCTTCGGCCGTGCGGCGAGGGCACGGGCGATCCCGACTCGCTGTCTTTGACCGCCGGAGAGCTCGTACGGGTAACGGTTGATGAAATCGTCGACAGGGACGAGGCCGACCTGGGTGAAAAGGTCCGCGATCTCTTCGCGCTGTGCATCGCGCGGGACGACGCGGAATGCCCGTAGCGGTCGTGCGACGCTGTAGCTGACCGTGTGCAGCGGGTCGAGCGACGAGTACGGGTCCTGGAAGATCATTTGCACGAGACGACGGTGTGCGCGTAGTCGTCGAGACGACGGACGACGAGGGAGGGCTTTCCCCTCGACGATGATCTGCCCCGACGTCGGCCGTTCGAGGAATGAAACCGTCTGCGCGAATGTCGTCTTCCCCGAACCGGACTCGCCCACGAGTCCGAGAACCTCGCCACGGGCGACAGAAAGGTCAACGTCGTTGAGAGCGTGCACGACCTTGCGCTGGCCCAGCGATCCGACCGGGTAGAGCTTCGTCAAGGCGCGGACTTCGAGGAGCGCCGATTCCGTCTCGGCGCTCGTCGCCGTCGGCAGAGTGAGCTCGCTAACCAACGTTCGACTCCACCTCCTGATAAAGGTGGCACACGACCAGGTGCGTGCTGCTCGTGTGCACGTGCGGTGGGTCGATGACATCGCAGGTGCCGGGGATCACGTCGGGGCACCGCGGGGCGAAAGGGCACCCCGCGGGCAGGCGTCGCAGGTCCGGCGGCTGACCGCCGATGCCCGATAGCCGCGTGCGCTCGCCACCCAAGGGAGGGAACGCGTTCATCAGCGACTTCGTGTAGGGGTGCTGGGGCCGCTCGTACAGTTCACGGGCGGCGGACTCTTCGACGATCGATCCCGCATACATGATCGCGATGCGGTCGGCGATCTCGACGAGGAGCGAGAGGTCGTGGGTGATGAACACGACCCCGAATCCGAGCTCGTGACGGAGATCGTCGAGTGACTGCAGGATCGAACGTTGGACGACAACGTCGAGGGCAGTCGTCGGTTCATCAAAGAGGATGAGCTTCGGGCGCAGCACGAGTGCCAGCGCGATGACGGCCCGCTGGCGCATGCCGCCGGACAGCTGGTGTGGATAGGCGTCGAGGAACCGGCGAGGCACCTTTACGAGGTCGAAGGCTTCGTCGGCTCTCCGCCGGGCTTCGTGTTCGGAATGGATGCCGTGCGCGGCCATCGCGTCGAAGAACTGCTTACGGATGCGCATCACTGGGTTGAGGACGTTCATCGACGCCTGGAAGACCATCGCCACCTTCTCGAGGTGGAAGCGACGGAGTTCGTCGGCGGAGAGATCCGTGAGGTCCGTCCCGTCGAACAACACCGATCCCGACAGGATGCGGCCTGGCGGATCGAGGAGCCCCGACGCGGCGAATGCAAGAGTCGATTTCCCACAGCCGGACTCGCCGGCGATCCCGAGCACTTCGCCCGCCTCGACTGCAAGAGAGACGTCGCGCACCGCCACGACCGACGGGGGGAGGCGCCAGCCGTACCCGACGCTAAGGTTCCGGATCTCGAGCAAGGGCTCGCCCACGTCAGCCTCTCCTCAAGCGGGGGTTCGCGATCTCGTCGACGGCGAAGTTGAGCAGCCCCAAAGAGGTCCCCACGAGCGCGAGGCAGAGTCCCGGCACGAGCAACCAGACCCACTCGCCTTGCAAGAGCGCGTCCCCCTCCTGCGCCCAATAAAGCATCGTCCCCCACGTGACGTCGTTGATGTTGCCAAGCCCGATGAACTCAAGTCCGGCTTCGGCAAGCACGGCGAACAGCGCCGCGCCGAAGAAATTCGAGACGATGATGCCGAGCATGTTCGGCACGACGTGCGCAACGACGATGTGCCACCGGCTCTCACCCGAAATTCGCGAGGCCTGCATAAACGGGCGGTCCCGAAGCGCCACCGCCTGGGCACGAAGCACCTTTGCTCCCCACGCCCAACCGGTGACGACGATCACGGCAATAAGCACGAAGACGCTCCCTCCGCGCAGGTACGCCGCCAGGATGATCAGCAAAGGCAGCGAAGGCAGCACGAGGAAGACGTTCGTCACCATCGTCGCGACGGTGTCGAACAATCCACCTACATAACCGGCGAAGACCCCCATCACGAGCTGGACGAAGCTGATCAGCGCGGCGCACACGAAACCGACGAAAAGGCTCGCCCGAGCACCCCAGATGAGTTCGGAAAAGATGTCCTGACCGTTGACCGTCGTCCCCATCAGGTGGTGCAGACTCGGCGGCAGGTTCGGGGTGAAGTTGATCGACGTCGGCGAGTAGGGAACGATCAGCGGCGCGAAGAGCGCGATGACGATGAAAAAGAGCAGGATCACCGCGCCGGCGACGGCGCGATGATTGTGCCGGAGCTCTCGCCAGCTCACTTGCCCTGCTCCAGCCGGACCCGAGGGTCCAAGAAGACATAGAGCGCGTCGGCGAGGAAGTTCGCCAGCAAAAGCGCGACGGTGAAGATGAGGAAGATCCCCTGCATCAACGGGTAGTCCTGGTTCTCCACCGCCTGAAGCAGCAGGTAGCCCACGCCCGGATACGAAAAGACGATCTCGATGAAGACCTGGCCCCCGACGACGATGCCGAGCGCCAGTGCGAGCTGCGCGAACACCGGCAGGATGGCGTTTCGCGCAGCGTAGTGGTACGCGACGTCGCGGTTGCGAAGACCTTTCGCCCGAGCGAACTTCACGTAATCCTCCCCGAGCACCGTCAGCATGTTGTTGCGCATCAGGAGAATCCAGAGCCCCATCGAGATCAGCGTGAGCGTGAACGCCGGAAGGGCGGCGTGGTGGATGAGGTCGACGAATCCGGACCAACCACTGAGGCCCTGACCGGGATTGAGGTTCCCTCCGACCGGGAACCAGCCGAACTTGAACGCGACGAAGTAGACGAGGATGAGACCGATCCAAAACGCGGGCAAGGCACCGAGCATCAGTCCGAAGGGCACGAGTCCCGAGTCGACGATCGATGTGCGCCGCCACACCGCGGCTCCGCGACGCCACGCCGCGAACATGCCGAGCGTCGTGCCGAGGAAGAAGGCGAGCAGGGTTGCGAATCCGACGAGGCCGAGAGTCCAGGGAAGCGCCGAGCCGATGAGCGTGGTGACGTGCGCCGGAAAGTACGAGAACGAGACGCCAAGGTTGCCGTGGATGGTGTTGTTCAGGTAGTCGATGTACTGACCGAACTCGCCGGTCTTCGTCTTCAAGCCAAAAGCGAGTTGCATCGCTTGGACGGCTGTCGGGCTCACCTTCCCCTGATACCTGGCGAACATCGTTTCGACGGGATTGCCCGGCATCAGACGAGGGAGCGCGAAGTTCACCGTCAACGCGATCCAAAGCGTGATCAACAGCGCTGCGAACCGCTTCAACAAGTACGGCACTCGGACACCGTTCCTATCAGTTACCGCCCGAACGGCGAGGGAGCGGCCCGCCATTCCGACGGGCCGCTCCCTGTCGACTCCTCGAATCCGATCCGACGCATCCTCGCCAGGACCGGGTCATTGCTACTTGAGGTGAACGCTGAGGTAGACGAGCATCGCCCCCTCTTGGTCCGCCGCGCTGCCGTCGTTGTACGGGTTCGACTGCGTCGGGAAGCCGGTGAATGTCCGGGTCTGGTAGTCGAGCCAGTCGCCGCGGCCCGTCAGGGGGACGACGGGGACGTCCTCGAGCACCGTCTTTTCGATTGTCGCCATCGCCTGCTTTTGCACGGTCGTGACGCTGCTCGACTCGAACGTCGACAACGCCGAGTTGATCACCGGCGAAGTGAAGCGCTCCCAGTTCGTCGCCGCTACCTGCCCGATCGGAGCGGACTCTTTCGGCGAGAACATGTAGTAGTACTGGTAATACGGCGTGTACTGGTTGCCGTTACCCCACGAGATCGCGAAGGTGAAGTGGCCTTTGTCAAGGTCGTTCGCGTAGGTCGAGTACGGCTCTTGGATCACCGTCGTGTTGATCCCGATCGTCTTCAGCTCGCGCGAGACGTTGTCAGCGAGCGAGATGTAGTCGGTCCAACCCGGCCCACCGATGAGAACGGTCATGCTCGGGAGGGCTCTACCTGACGCGTTCTCGAGTTTGCCGCTCGAGGAGAACTTGTACCCTGCCGCCTTCAGCTCGGCCTTGGCCTTAGTCACGTTGTAGCTGTACTCGTACATTTTCAGCGCGTTCGAGAACCAAGACGAGAGCTGTGGTGGAACGATGGCAGACTCCGCGCCCCCCGTCGCCGGGCCGAGCGCTCCGAAGTAGGCACGGCCCGCGAGGAATGAGGTGTTCATCGCTTCGGCTATCGCCTTGCGGAACGCGACGCTGTTGAACGGCGCCTTGGCGTCGTTCATGTACAGGTAGTTCATGCTCACCTGGGGCCAGAAGTACACGTTCGTTGACTTGTTCTTGTCGACGAAGGTCTTCTCGGCGTTGGTGATGTAGTCGTACGACATGTCGATCGTGCCATTTTCGAGTTCGAGCTCGGCCGTCGTGTCCGAGTCAACCGAGTTGAACACGACCGAGCCGATCTGTGCTGGCGCCCAGTAGCTCGGGTTCCGGTTGTACGTGACCCCCGTCGACGAGAACGAGGCGAGGGTGAACGGCCCCGTCGCTACCGGGCTCGTGTTCGTGTAGGTCGATGGCGAAGTGATACTCGACCAGATGTGCTCCGGCAGGATCGAAGTCTGCGTCCCGTCGGTCCCGAAAAGGATGGTGACGAGCGCCGGCGTGTCCGGCTTGGTGAACGTGAATACCACCGTGTTCGCACCGGTCGCCACGACGGACTTGAGAGGAGTCGCCCAGACGCCGTTGAGGTCGATCGTCGGGTTCGCCTTCAGATAGTTGAAGGTAAAGGCGACATCAGCGGCAGAGAACGGCTTGCCGTCGCTCCAGGTGACGCCGCTGCGCGTCGTCACCGTGAGCTTCAGATTCTTGTCCGACCATTTGTAACCAGTGGCGAGCAGCGGAGTCTGTTTCCCGGTCGCCGCGTTGATGTAGTAGAGCGATTGATAGAGGCAGCTCTTCGTGCCGGGCGCGTTCGAGCCCGACGGCGCATAGGGATTGAAGTTGTCAGGAATCGTTCCCCATGGCTGGGCGACGATGAACGTCCCGCCAGACGACGCCCCGGCGGTCTGCGCGAGCGCCGCTGGTACGAAGGCGAATGCCAATGCGATCGCCGCGAAGGCGGTGACCGTCCCAAGGACCTTTGTTCGGGTTCGTTTCATCCGCGACTCCTTCTCTCTTCGAAGAGTTGCTCGTCCGTATCTATGCCGAGCGGCGATCCGCCCGAACCAGAGTTTTTGTGCCTGCTTTGTGACAAGGACTTTCGCCACTTGCGGCGCGCGAACTCACCTCGGGGCAGCCATCTCAGATGGGATAGTCGCCCTTCTTTCGAAACTTAGCTTTTCTGTCAAGAAAAGTCTACGCGCCGTAACCTGCGATTTCGGGCGCTTCCGGCACGAAAATGCCCACGCTCCGTCACGCTCCCGTAACAGGGAGTCCACCTCGTTGGCATACGGCGTTCAGATCCGTTCGAGTGCCGCACCGTCGAAAAGAGGCGAGATACCGAAGGATGCCGTGTCCTTCTCGAGTTCGCCGTCGCCCGGCGGCGCCGCCAGCGAGGCGGCGGCGGATAACACGCTGCGCAGCGTCCTGAAATCCGACGACGAAATGAGGAACAGCTCCGGACGTACGAGCACGTAGCCCACGGCGCGGGCGATCGCCCCTTCGTCGTCGAGCGGCTCGTACCAACTGAGGTGCTGCGCGGCGGCGTTCGCCTCCGGCCAACGACGCCGCGCGATCGACTTGATGGTCTGTACCGCGACGCCCCGTTCGTCGCAGAGTGCGAGGAGTTCCTCGAAACTGGCGCGGTACTCGGTATCCGAGAGCAGCGTAAAGTTGTACGGAAGGAGAACCGAGTCGTATGCGAAGCGTTCGAGGCTACGCAGGTGCATGCGCGCGATACGCATCCCGTGACCCGTCACGCCGATGAAGCGGGTCAATCCCTCCCCTCGCGCGCGCACCAGTGCCTCGAGCGCTCCTCCGGGCCCGTGGGCAACCTCCCACTCATCTTCTTCAACGAGATTGTGAAGCTGAATGACGTCAACGCCATCGACGCCGAGTCTTGAGAGCGAACGTTCAAGACTCGCCCTCGCCCCGTCCGCCGTCCGCTCGTCTGTCTTCGTGGCAAGAAAGAAGTCGTCGCGGCGATCGAACAGCCAAGGAGAAAGCCGGAGTTCGGCGTCTCCGTAGCTGGCCGCCGTGTCGAGATGGTTCACGCCGAATTCGTCAAGGATCGGGAGGAACTGATCCGCTGTCGCCTGGTCAACGGCCGCGAGGCCGGCCGATCCGAAAATGACACGGGAACTCGCATGCCCCGTGCGTCCGAACGAACGCCGCTCGATCATTGGTTCATCGTAGAAGGGTGGATACCGTCGATACAGCGGCTCCCTACCTTGAGCGTCGCGCCGGCGTGGAGCATCGAGTCTCGGACGCCGAAACGGAGCTCCCGCGATAAACGGGCCAGATCCGCCTACATTTCCTACCGGGTTCGCCAATGCACGTCATCGACCTCATCATCACAGTGGTCTGGATTGTCTTCTGGATCTACTGGATCGCGGCTGCCATGCGTACGAAGGCAACCCGCACGCGATCCGCGTCCTCGGTTCCAATCAGGATCGCCGTCATTGTCCTTGTCCTCCTTCTGCTTCGGGGGGGAGTCTTCAACGGACACCCAAGTGCCACGATTACGAACGCATGGCTGCAAGGCATCGGGCTCGCGGTGTTCTTGCTGGGGCTCGCATTCGCGGTGTGGGCGAGGATCTATCTCGGCCGTAATTGGGGACGACCGATGTCCCAAAAGGTCGATCCGGAATTGGTCACGACCGGTCCATATCGATACGTTCGCCATCCCATTTATTCGGGAATCATCGTGGGAACGATCGGAACGACGATGGCCATCAGCCTCTACTGGCTCGTTGCCGTCGTGTTACTCAGTGGATACTTCATCTACAGCGCCACGGTCGAGGAACGGAACATGGAGCGTCTGTTTCCCGACACGTATCCCGCGTACAAACGCTCGACGAAGATGCTGGTCCCGTTCATTTTCTGACGCGAACTTCTCGCGTCGGCAGTCGTTCGCTCGGCAGGTGGCCCACGCGCTCGCCGGTACGTAGGAAATCGGCCGCGACGAGGGGCTCTAGGCCTCCATCACGACGGGAACGATCATCGGACGGCGGCGCGTCCGCTCATTGACGAGACGCCCGGTCGCGCGTCGGACGACGCGGCGCAAGTTCTCCAGGTCGTGGGCCCCGGCACCGGTCGCCTCGGCGATCGCCTTTGTCACCTCGGTGCGGGCGTCCTCGATCAGCTCTTCGGCCTCGTTCGCGTACACCCAGCCGCGCGTGATGATCTCGGGCCCGGTCACGATCTCCCCGGATCGGCCGTCGACCGTCACGACGACTACGACCACGCCCTCTTCGGCGAGAACACGGCGGTCGCGCAACACCGCCTCCCCGACGTCCCCGACGACTCCGTCGACGAACTGGTATCCGGCAGGGACCTCGCCGTGGAAGTCGATTCCTTCGTCTGTGATCTCGACGGCGTCGCCGTCCTCACACAACAGCACGGCTCGCTCGGGCACACCCATCTCGATCGCGAGGCGCGCGTGGCGGAGCAGGTGACGGTACTCGCCGTGGACAGGGATGAAGCTCTGCGGTCGGGCGACGTTCAGCATCGTCTGCAGCTCACCCTGTTTCGCGTGTCCGCTCTCGTGCACATGCGCGACCCCGGAGTGGATCACCCAGGCACCACGACGCGACAGCCCGTCGATCACGCGGGCAACGGCCCACTCGTTGCCCGGGATTGCGTGGCTCGACAGCACGACGACGTCGTTCTCCTCGATCGACAACCGTCTGTTCTCGCCGGCCGCGAGAAGCGAGAGTGCCGACATCGGCTCGCCCTGCGATCCCGTGGAGATCACGCAGACCGATCCCGGCTCGCGACCTTCGACGGTCTCGACTTCGATCAGCGCGTCCTGCGGGATCGACAACAGCCCGAGCTCTCTAGCGAGGGCGACGTTGCGCAGCATCGACCGGCCCAGCAACGCGACGTGTCGGCCGTTCGCGATCGCGGCGTCGGCGACTTGCTGGATGCGGTGGATGTGGCTCGCGAAGCAGGCGACGACGACGCGGCGATGCTGGTGCTCGACGAAGATCTGACGGAACGTCTCGCCGACCGATCGCTCACTGCGGGTGAATCCAGGCTCCTCGGCGTTCGTTGAATCCGCGAGCACGAGCCGGATGCCGGCTGAGTCGGCGAGCGCGCCGATGCGTGCGAGGTCCGTCCGCCGTTTATCGACCGGCGTCAGGTCGAGCTTGAAGTCGCCGGTGTGGAGGATCACGCCCTGGGTGCTGTGGATCGCGATGGCGAATCCTTGCGGCACCGAGTGGGTGACCGGGATGAACTCCACGTCGAACGCACCGATCATCCGGCGCTCGCCGTCGTGGACCTCGACGAGCTCAGAGCCCGCGGACGCGTGCGATTCCTCGAGGCGGTTGCGGGCCAGACCGAGGCTGAGCGCCGAGCCGTACACGGTCGCTGAGATGTCGCGTAGCAAGTAGCCGAGCCCGCCGACGTGATCCTCGTGGCCGTGGGTCAGCACGACGCCATCGACGCGTTCGGCGTTCTCCTTCAAATACGTGAAGTCGGGGAGCACGAGATCGACGCCGGGCATCTCGGGGTCGGGGAACATCACCCCGCAGTCGATGATGAGCAGACGCTTGTGCTGCTCGACGACCGCGCAGTTTCGGCCGATCTCTCCGAGTCCGCCGAGAAAGGCGATCCGGACGGCTTCAGCCATGAACGGCGCGCGCCTGGCGCCAGGCGTCGAGCTCGGCGAGGACGGACTTCGCCCTCTCTTCGACGAACGACGGGGCTCTCCCCATCGGCAGCCGACACTCGCCGGCGGGGAGGCCGAGGACGCGCAGCATCGCCTTCAGCGGGATCGGGTTAGGGGCGTCATCGCCGGTTTCGAAGGCGAAGCTCGGCGCGAGCGCGCGACCGATCTCGAGCGCCCAGTCGAGGTCGCCGGAGCGAAAGCGAGTCATCATCTCGCCGCACTCCTCTCCACACCAGTGCGTCGCGACACCGATCAGCCCGACGGCGCCGACCGCGAGCAACGGCAGGGTGAGGGCGTCTTCGCCCGAGTAGCACTCGAATCCTTCGGGCGCGCCGGCCAGCAATCTCAGCGTCGCGGCGGGATCACCGGCAGCGTCTTTCACCCCAACGATGTTCTCGACCTCGTGCGCGAGGGTGAGGATCGTCTCCGAGGCGATTTTCCGGCCGGTCCGAATCGGGATGTCGTAGATCACGACCGGGAGCGGTGTCGCCGCGGCGATGGCGCGGAAGTGCTGGTCGAGGCCGGACTGGGAAGGCCTGTTGTAGTAAGGGACGACGGCCAGGATCCCGTCGACACCGCAATCCGTCGCCGCTTTTGTGAGATCGATCGAATGGCGCGTGTCGGCCGTTGTCGCGCCGGCGATCACCGGGACGTCGACGGCATCGGTGACCGCGCCCCAAAGCGCCGTCCGCTCGTGATCGGTGAGCGTCGGCGCCTCGCCCGTCGTTCCGGACAGGACGAGCCCGTCCGATCCGTGTTCAACGAGATACTGAGCGAGGAAGACGGCGCCGTCGAGGTCTAGTTCGCCACGTTCGTCGAAGGGCGTCGCCATCGCGGTGAGGACCGCGCCAAAGCGCGGGCTTGCGAGCTCAACCATCTGACGCCGACGTTAGTGCAGGTCCGCGGTGGTGCACCGGCGCACATGCAAGAACAGCACGAGCGGCGCCGATTCGCATCGCGCTATTAGAGGCCGACGAGTTCGTCGAGCCCGACGGTGAGCCCCGGGGTCTCGGCGATCTTGCGGATCGCAAGCAAGACCCCCGGCATGAACGAGGCGCGGTCGTAGGTGTCCTGGCGGATCGTCAGCGTCTGGCCCTCGCCGCCGAAAATCACCTCCTGATGGGCGACGAGGCCCGGGAGCCGCACGGCGTGGATCGGGATTC
>JBAVUF010000038.1:0-11632 GCA_049696635.1 Acidimicrobiales bacterium
GCGCCACACCGGATCTCTCCGTGGCTCGCGCGATCGGCGAGGCGCGCGCCCAACGGCAACGTTCGGCGGGGTACGCGCCGTCGCCGAGCGCCGCGCAATCTGGGGCGAGGCTCGAGGACATCTTCGAACAGATCCAGCGCGGCGAAGCGGCGACGCTGAACGTCGTGTTGAAAGCGGACGTGCAGGGTTCGCTCGAAGCAGTCACCGAGAGCCTGCGTCGCCTCGAGCGCGACGACGTGAAAATCGTGTTCGTGCACCGCGCCGTCGGTGCGATCACCGAGTACGACGTCCAGTTGGCGGTGGCGTCGAAGGCGACGATCATCGGGTTCAACGTCCGACCGGACCGACGTGCCCGCGAGCTCGCTGAGGCGCACGACGTCGAGATCCGAACCTACGAGATCATCTACAAGCTCGTCGAGGACATCGAAGCGGCAATGGTGGGCATGTTGGCGCCGATCTTCGAAGAGGTCGTGACCGGCGAGGCGGAAGTGCGCGAGATCTTCCGCGTGCCGCGTATCGGGTCGATCGCCGGCTGTTACGTCCAGTCGGGCGTCATCACGCGCGGCTCGAAGGTTCGGTTCTTGCGCGACGGAGTTGTCATTTGGAAGGGCGCGATCAACTCGTTGCGCCGCTTCAAAGACGACGTGCGCGAGGTGCAGTCCGGCTTCGAGTGCGGCATCGGACTGACCGACTTCCAAGATCTCCACCAAGGCGACATCATCGAGACCTACGAAGAGCGGGAGATCCCCCGGAGCTGACCGGGGGTCCCGGCTCACCGCGAAGCGCGGGAGGCCGACATGAGCCGACGAGCGACGCACCATCACCGCCACGCCCCCGAGCGTCCCTACCCGCGCCTCGCGCGGGTGAACCGCCTCGTCCACGAGGTACTCGCCGACGAGATCGAGCGGCTCGCCGACACCGATGATCGGCTCGCCTTGTTGACCGTCACGGGCGTGATCTGCGAAGAGGACCTTCGCCACGCGGTCGTCTTCTTCGCCTCGCTTCCCGAGGGTGCCACCGGCGCGCTGGAAGAGCACCGGCGCCACCTGCAGGGCTGCCTCGGTTCGGAGATCCGCATGAAACGGACGCCGGCTCTGCAATTTGAAGCGGACCCAGCGGTCGCGACGGGGAATCGCATCGAGGACGCGCTGCGCCGCGTCCGGCGGACGACGCGCCTCGACGAGGAAGCGCCCTGACCGAGCACGCCCTATTCGACGGCGCCGTCGTCGTCGACAAACCCCCTGGGTGGACGTCGCACGACGTCGTCGCAAAGGCGCGCCAGCTCCTCAATGAGCGCCGGATCGGCCACGCTGGCACGCTCGACCCCGCGGCGACGGGTGTGCTCGTGTTGGGAGTCGGTCGTGCGACGAGGCTGCTGCGGTTCGCCTCCGACTTGGAGAAGCGCTACGTCGGCGAAGTCGTACTCGGCGTCGCGACCTCGACACTCGACGACGAAGGCGAAATCGTCGCGGAGTTCGACATGGACGGTGTGTCCCTCGACGACGTGCGCGCCGCCGCCGCGGCGTTCACCGGATCGATCGAGCAGATTCCACCGATGGTGTCGGCCTTGAAGATCGGCGGTCACCGGCTGCACGCCCTCGCCCGCCAGGGAATCGAGGTCGAACGCGCACCGCGCACGGTCGAAGTGCACCGCTTCGACGTGGAGCAGACGGCCGATCCCGGCGTGTTTCGGATCGACGTCGTCTGTTCGTCTGGGACATACGTACGGTCACTCGCCGCGGATCTCGGTGCGTCGTTGGGGGGAGGTGCACACCTGCGCGCGTTGCGTCGGTTGTCGGTCGGACATTTCGACCTCGCCGGTGCCGTCACGCCGGAAGGCGTCTCCGCCGCCGCGCTGCGCGGCTCGAGCGAACTCGTCGCTCACCTCGCGAAAGGCGTCGTCGACACGGATGTCGCGGCGATGGTGCGCCACGGCCGCGTGCTCGAGCGCCGTCGGATCGGGACCGTCGGTGACGGACCTTCCGCGATCTACGACGAGCTCGGCAACTTGTTAGCGGTCTACGCGCCGGTGAGCGCGGAGCGCTCGAAGCCGCTCGTCGTCTTCGCATCGAACCCATGACGCCATCGGGTCCGCCATTAGCGTGACGACACGATGGCGGTGAAAGGGCCTGGCGAGGGACAGCGGACCGCGGCGACCATCGGAACCTTCGACGGCGTGCACGTCGGCCATCAGCTGCTCGTCTCGGCGACGCGTCAAATCGCCGACGAGCAAGGGCTGCGCGACGCGGTCATCACCTTCGACCGCCACCCTTTCGCGACGATCCGGCCCGAGGCGACGCCGAAGCTGCTCACGACGCTGGAAGAGAAAATCGAGCTCTTGCGCTCGCTCGGTGTCGACGACGTCGTCGTCTTGGAGTTCGACGTCGCGCGGTCCCACCAGGAACCGGAGAGCTTCATCGAAGACTTCCTCGTCGGCGAGATAGGGGTCGCCGTCGTCGTCATCGGCGCGGGTTTCCGATTCGGCCATCGGGCGCGTGGCGACGCGGCGATGCTCCAGCAGATGGGGGAGAAGCTCGGGTTCTCGGTCGTCACCTTGGCCCTCGTCGGTGACGAGACTGGCGGCATTGTCTCCTCGACGCACATTCGCGCGCTCATCGGCGAAGCGCGGCTCGACGACGCCGCCCGGCTGCTCGGCCGGCCCTACGAGGTGCGTGGCGAGCTCGTGAGGTCGAAGACGATGCGGGTTGTCATTCCACGCGAGCTGTTGCTGCCGCCAGCCGGTACGTATCCGATCGATTTCATCCAAGGAAAGAGCGTCTTTTCGGGAGTCGCGACGATCCCCCCCACCTACGGACGCGACGACGATGTCCCCGTCGTCGTCAAGGTCCCGGGGGGCCTGTGGGTGTCTCCTGGCGCGGCGGCGCTTCGTTTTCGCGAGCGCGACGATGACGCTTCACTCGGTGGCGAAGCGGCCCGGTAGCCTGCCCTCGTCATGGCGCTCATTCCGATCCGTGTCTTCGGCGACCCCGTACTGCGCCAGCCGACGGTCGAGGTCACTGGGATCGACGACGCGTTGCACCGGCTCGCCGCCGACATGTTGGAGACGATGTACGACGCACCGGGCGTCGGACTCGCCGCCAACCAGGTCGGCGTGCAGCGGCGCTTTTTCGTCTACGACGTCGGCGACGGGCCGGGCGTCGTCATCAATCCGCAGATCGTCGAGGCCTCGGGCGAATGGTCGTACCTCGAAGGGTGCCTGTCGGTCCCGGATCAGCACTTCGACATCGTCCGGCCGCACAAGGTGCGCCTCGTCGGGATCGACCTCGACGGCAACGCACTCGACATCGAAGCCGAGGACCTCCTCGCGCGGTGTTTCCTCCACGAGGTCGACCACCTGGACGGGAAGCTGCTGCTCGAACGGCTCGACGACGCGCAGCGCAAAGAGGCGATGCGCGTGCTGCGCACCCGGGACTTCTCGACCGCGCAGGTCGCCGATTTCTGATCCGACGGCACGGCGGCTCGCGTTCGCCGGAACGCCCGAGGTCGCGGCGAGAACGCTCGAGGCGCTGGTCGATGCGGGACACGACGTCCTTTGTTGCGTGACGCGGGCGGATCGCCGTCGTGGGCGCAGCGCGGCGCCCTCTCCCTCACCGGTGAAGGCGGTGGCGCTCGCCCGCAATCTGCCGGTTTCAACTGATGTCGGGGCGATTGCCACCTCGGGCGCGGAACTCGGCATCGTCGTCGCCTACGGACGGCTGATCCCCGTCGCCGTCTTCTCGGTGGTGCCGCTCATCAATATCCACTTCTCGCTACTGCCGCGCTGGCGCGGCGCGGCGCCGGTCGAACGCGCGATTCTCGCCGGCGACGAGACGACGGGCGTCTGTCTGATGGCGATCGAAGAAGGTCTCGACACCGGTCCGATCTATGCGCGTCGCGAGGTGCGCATCGGCGCCGAAGAGACCGCGGACGAGCTCGAGCGACGCCTCGGCGAGACCGGCACCGCGATGCTCCTCGATCTGCTCCAAAAGCCGCAGCTCCCCGAGCCTCTCCCTCAGTCCGGTGAGCCGACGCTCGCGAAGAAGATCGAAAAGGAGGATCTCCACCTCGATTTCTCTAGACCGGCCGACGAGCTCGCCCGCGTCGTGCGTCTCGGAGGCGCCTGGACGACGTTCCGTAAGCGGCGACTGATCATCCGGCGCGCACAGCCGCGGCCCGAGACGCGCGTCGCCGAACGGCCCGGTGTGGTCGTCGGTGACCTCGTGCAGTGCGGCGAGGGTGCGCTCAAGCTCATCGCGTTGCAGTCCGAAGGACGCGCGACACTCGACTTTCGTGCGTGGTCGACGGGTGTGCGGCTCGCCGCCGATGAGGTGCTCGGCGAGACTGCCGAGGATCGCCCGCTGACGAGCGACGACTCCTCGGCAGGCCAACCGATAGAGGAGGACGGGTGAGCGGGACGATCCTCGGGGACGACACGTTCAAGGTGAACCCCTCGCTGCTCGCGTCGGACTTTGCCGAGCTGGCCGAAGCGGCGCGCGTTGTCGCCTCGGAGACCGACTGGTTGCACATCGACGTGATGGACGGTCATTTCGTCCCGAACCTCACGATCGGCCCGCCCGTCGTAGCGTCGTTGCGCGCCCATTCCCGTGCGTACTTCGACTGCCATCTGATGATTACGAATCCCGGTGACCTCGTCCACGCCTTCGCGAAGGCGGGCGCGAACCTCACGACGATGCACGCCGAAGTCGGTTCGATCAAAGATGTCATCGAAGAGATGCGCGCCCACGATCTCGCCGTCGGCCTGGCGTTGAACCCCGATACCGCGTTCGAGGTGGCGGAGCCGTACCTCGAATCGATCGACCTGTTGTTGTTGATGACCGTCTACCCGGGCTTCGGGGGACAGGGATTCATCGACGCGGTCGTCCCGAAGATCGAACGGGCGTACGAGGTAATCCGCCGTCGCGACCTCGGCGTGGTCATCGAAGTCGACGGCGGAATCGACGATCACACGGTGGCGACGACCGCCTGCGCGGGTGCGAGGGTCTTCGTCGCCGGCACCGCGGTCTACGGGGAGCCGAGTCCGTCCGACGCCGTGCGCGACCTTCGCCTCATCGTCGAGGAGGCATTGCGCTCGGCGGAGAACGCGTGAACGAAACCTCCGCGTCGCCCAACATCATTCGGTCCGGAGTCGTGCTCTCTTACGACGAGGAGGTCGGCCTCGGCGAGATCGAGTCAGACGATGGCGCGACGTTCCCGTTCCACGCCACGACGATCGCCGATGGCACTCGCAGGGTGCTTCCCGGTACACGGGTGCACTTCGTCCTCGCGTTCGCTCCTCGGGGGCGGATCGAAGCGGCCGAGGTGACGCCGCGCTGACCGCTCAGGTTGCCGACCGGTCGCTGTCGTTTGGGGCTTCGACTGCCTCGCCGTCGCGCGGTTTGGAGATCTCGACAAAAGCGAGCCGGATGCTCGAGAGGGCGTCCTTCAGCGTTTCGGAGTGGGCGCCGAGGCGGTCCCCGACGGTGTCGACGACGCCACCCAGGGCGTCGATCGCGAGGCGAGCCTTTTCGAGGTTCGGGGCGCTCGCGCCGAGGTGCAGCGCGGCGAGCTCGAAGAGCCCGAAGCAGTGGTTGGCGATGATGTCTTCGACCGGGGCGGCGAGCAGCTCCTCGCGCAGTGCCTCGACGTCTGCCTCGTCGGCCGGCGTCTCGGCGCGCTCTTCGCCAGGAGGGCGGCGATCGGCGTCATCGGCGGTCTGCTCGCTGACGCGATGCTCACCTTCTGGTGTCCAAAGAGTCGACACGTTGCTACCCTAGGAGCAAACTCAACGGGAAAGCGGGGTCGCAGGACGCGGCTCCCACCTGATCACCGTCCGACGCGTGTATCAGGTTCGGGTCCTGCCCTCGGCATCGCTTCCCAACTGCGGCACGAGCCGCGCAACCGGAAGGAGTGATGCCCGATCTCGACAGCACCCACCATCAACGAGCCGCGCATGAACGAACAGATCCGGGCGCGCGAGGTTCGCCTCGTCGATCCGGATGGTCAACAGCTCGGGATCAAACTGCTCCCTGAAGCACTTGCGATCGCCCGAGACATGGACCTCGATCTCGTTGAGGTGGCACCCCTCGCGGATCCTCCCGTCTGCCGGATCATGGACTACGGGAAGTTCAAATTCGACGAGGCGCAGCGCCAAAAGGAGTCACGGCGCCGGTCGACGAACGTCGGGATCAAAGAGATGAAGTACCGCCCGAAGATCGGGCAAGGCGACTTCGACACGAAGACCCGTCGGGTGGCGAAGTTCCTCGCCGACGGGCACAAGGTGAAGATCACGATCATGTTCCGTGGCCGGGAGGTGTACCACCCCGAGCTCGGGCGCAAGATCCTCGATCGGATCGCCGAGGCGACGGAGGGCAGTGGCAAGGTCGAGACCGAAGCACGACTCGACGGCCGGAACATGGTGATGGTTCTCGCGCCCGACAAGCGGGCCCGTCAGTCCCAGGCGGCGCGTGCGGCGACGCAGGACCCGGCGGAGACGAACGGGACCGAGTGAGCGATTAGGCGGGGACGCCCCGCCGAACAGGTAGATGGGAAAAGCGATGCCGAAGATGAAAACTGATCGAGGCGCCGCGGCGCGCTTCAAGGTCACCGCGACGGGCAAGATCATGCGCCGCAAGGCGAACCGGTCGCACCTTTTGGAGAAGAAGTCGTCGGTGAGGACGCGCCGGCTCGGGCGCGATACCGAGGTGTCGGCGGCCGACCGCAAAAGCGTGCGGAGGATCCTCGGGATCTGACGCGAAGGCCCGGGGCGCGTTTTCGGTGCGCCGGGGTGTTCGAGCATCAGAAAGGAGTCACGATGGCGAGGATCAAGCGCGCCGTCCACGCGAAAAAGAGTCACAAGGCGGTTCTCCGCCAGGCACGCGGCTACTACGGCAACAAGTCGCGGTCCTTCCGGTCTGCGAACGAGCAGGTCATGCACTCGATGCAGTACGCGTACCGCGACCGTCGGGCGCGCAAGGGCGAGTTCCGCAAGCTGTGGATCCAGCGCATCAACGCTGCGGCCCGCGCTGAGGGGATGAGTTATTCGCGCCTCATCGCCGGGCTGCATCGCGCCGAGGTGGTGGTCGACCGCAAGGTCCTCGCCGACCTCGCGGTGCGCGACACGGACACCTTCGGAAAGCTCGTCGCGATCGCCCGCCGCCATCTCGAACAGGACGGCGCCGGCGAGTCCGAGAACGAGCGGGCGGCTTCCTGAACGAAGACGCGCTCGGGCCGCGCCATGGCGAGGTGCGGCGACTGCGCCGGCTCGTTGAAAAGCGAGTCGAGCGCCGCCGCGAGGGCGTGCTCGTCGCCGAGGGACCGAAGGTGATTGCCGCCGCGCTCGATGCTGGCGCGGAGATCGAGGCGATCTATGCGGCGCCCCGCGCAGAGCGCAGCGCGATGGCGAGCGCCGTGCTCGAACGCGCCTCCGATCTCGGAATCGAGATTTTCCGTTTCGCGCCCGGGGTGATCGACACCGTCGCGGACGCGCAAACGCCGCAACCGCTGATCGCGACGGTGCGGACGATCGAGCGTGGTATCGACGCGGCGAGCGATGGTGATGCCGTGCTTGTTCTCGTCGACGTGCGCGACCCGGGCAATCTCGGTGCCATCTTGCGTGTCGCCGACGCAACGGGCATCGACGCGGTGATCTGCTGCGTCGGCTGTGTCGACTGGCAGAGCCCGAAAGCCGTGCGGGCGTCGGCGGGATCGTGTTTTGCGCTGCGCATCGTCGACGATGAGGAACCAGAGACAGCGCTTGCCGAGTTGCGCGTCATCGGTTTCCGCACGATCTCGACGGCGGCGCAAGGCGGTACCGCGCACGACGAGGTTGACTACCGAAAAAAGGTCGCCGTCGTGCTCGGTAACGAGGCATCGGGTCTCCCCGAGAACCTCCACGCGCTCGTCGACCAGGTCGTCACGATCCCGATGAGCGGTTCGACAGAGTCACTCAACGTCGCGACAGCGACGGCGGTCATCTGCTACGAGCGCGTCATCCAAAAGAAACTTGCCGCGGACGGCGCCCTACGATGAGCCGACCGATGTCGACCGAGCCCGAACAGGAGCGAACGCACGCCAACACGCTGACGATGTCGGCGCTCGATCGAGACTTCGTGGAAGCCCGCGAGACGATCACCGCCGCGCCGACGCTCGGCGAGCTCGACGCGGCAGAAACGCGCTTTTTGGGAAAGCGCTCACAGCTGTCACGCTGGAAGCGCGACCTCGGTTCGTTCGACGAGGAGACCCGCCGGCATTTGGGCGCCGCGCTGAACACGGCACGCGAACGCCTTGCGCAGACCGTCGCCGAGCGCCGTGCCGAACTCGCGCAGTCCGAGCGCACGCTGACGCTCGAGGCGGACCACCTCGACTTGAGCGAGGTGCTTCCCGAGCCCGGACCCGGGCACCTCCACCCGGTGACGGCACTGAGATGGGATCTGGAAGACATCTTCGTCGGCATGGGCTACGAGGTCGCCGAGGGTCCCGAGGTCGAGACGGACTGGTACAACTTCACGGCGCTGAACATGGGTCCCGCCCATCCCGTCCGCTCGTCGCACGACAGCTTTTACGTCGATCTCGGCGAGGACGATTCGGTGCTGTTGCGCACCCACACCTCGCCGGTCCAGATCCACCTTTTAGAGCGCGGCGATCTGCCGATCTACGCGATCGTCCCCGGCCGCGTGTATCGGCGCGACACCCCGGACGCGACCCACCTGCCGTACTTCAACCAGCTGGAAGCGCTCGTCGTCGACAAGGGGATCACCTTCGGCGACCTCGCCGGCACCATCGACACCTTCGTCGCGGCGATCTTCGGCAAGGGCGTGCGAGCGCGGCTGCGACCCGGCTACTTCCCCTTCACCGAGCCGTCTGCGGAATTCGACTTTTCTTGCACGATCTGCGGCGGACGGGGCTGTCGCACCTGCGGGGGAGTGGGTTGGCTCGAACTCGGCGGCTGCGGGCTCGTCCATCCTTCGGTCTTCGAGGCGACCGGCGTCGATCCGGAGGTGTGGTCCGGGTTCGCGTTCGGTTTTGGAATCGATCGCATTGCGATGATGCGATACGACGTCGACGACCTGCGGAGCTTCGTCGAGAACGACGTCCGCTTCTTGCGACAGTTCTGAATCAAAGAGGAAAGGTCCACACCGTGCGGGTGCCTCTTTCGTGGCTAAAGGAGTTCGTGCCGATCGACCTCGATCCGCGCGACGCGGCCGGAATCCGGGCCTTTGCCGACGAACTGAGCATGCTCGGGATGAACGTTGAGCACGTCGACGCCGTCGACGACGAACTGCCGGGCGTCGTCGTCGCCCGTGTCGTGGAGATCGACGCGATCCCCGGTGCCGACCGCATCCAAAAGGTCGTCGTCGACGCTGGTGGCGCGCCGACGGCGGTGGTTTGCGGGGCGTTCAACTTCGACGTCGGCGACTACGTTCCGTTCGCGACGATCGGCGCCCGTCTTGTCGGAGGCGTGGAGATCGCCCGCAAAGAGATGCGAGGGGTCGCCTCCGAAGGGATGATCTGTTCGGGGCGCGAGCTCGGCTTGAGCAGCGAATCGAGCGGCATCTTCGTCCTCTTCTCGCCGCCGAAAGGCCGCGAAGGTCCGCCCGTGCTTCCCCTCGGCGCGCCGCTCGTCGCCTACCTCGGCCTCGAAAAAGACGTCGTCTTCGATCTCGACATCGAGCCGAACCGTCCGGACGCGTTGTCGATGATCGGTATCGCACGCGACGTCGCCGCGCACCGGCGAGTCGGCTTTTCCGTTCCGCCCGTCGGAGTCGAAGAGACCGGTCTGCAGGCAAACCGCCTCGTCTCGATCTCGATCGCGGCGCCGGACGCCTGTCGCCGATTCGTCGCGCGCGTGGTCACCGGCGTGGCCACGTTGCCCGCGCCACGCGACGTGCAACGTCGATTGATCCTTTCGGGGATGCGACCGATCAACGCCGTCGTCGATGCGTCGAACTACACGATGCTCGAACGCGGACAACCGACCCACCCCTACGACCTCGACCAGCTCGGTGGAGGGGGCTTCCGGGTCCGCCTCGCACACGAAGGGGAACGGCTCGTCACCTTGGACGGCATCGAACGGACCCTCGGATCGCATCGCAACCGCAGGGGAGAGACGAAACCGGTCGAGGACCTGTTGATCTGCGACGCGAACGACGTCGCGGTCGGCCTCGCGGGGATCATGGGCGGGGCGACGAGCGAGATCTCCGATTCGACGTCGAACGTCGTCATCGAGTCGGCCGACTTCGCCTCGGCGTTCGTTGGCGCGACGTCATTGCGTCAGGACCTGCGATCCGAGGCGTCGACGCGCTTTTGGCGCGGGATCGACCCTGCCGGGCTGAGCCCCGCGGCGAGCAGGGTCGCCCAGTTGATCGTCGACGCCCACGTCGAGCAGGGCGTCGCGCCGCCGATCGTGGCCCGGGGGATCGCCGACGCGGTCGGCCTGCCACGGTCGTCACCGTCGATCTACGTGCGTACCAACCGGGTGAACGACCTCTTGGGAACCGAGCTCGACCGGGGGGCGATCCGTTCGCTGCTCGAGCCGATCGGCTTTTCCTCCGGCAAGGCCCCGAAGGGTCTCGCCGTGTCGGCGCCCTCGTTCCGCCCCGACGTCGGGCGGGAGGTCGACGTCATCGAAGAGATCGCCCGTCACTACGGCTACGAGCAGATCGTCCCCACGATTCCGCGTGCTTCGCGCGTCGGTTCGCTCAGCTCCTACCAAAAGGATCGAAGGCGCGTCACGCTCACGCTCGTCGACTTCGGCGCCGACGAGGCGTGGACGCGAGCGATCGTCGATCCCGAACGAGACGTCATCGATGGTGAAGGACTACGGCCGCTCAAGCTCGTGAATCCGGTGGTGCGAGAGGAGTCGGCGCTGCGAACGAACTTGCTCGCCGGTCTGCTCGACGCGCTCCGTCGCAACGTCGCGACGCGCAACGCTTCGGTGCGCTTCTTCGAGGTTGGAAAGGTCTTTCGTTATCCGGGATCGGATGACGGCGCGCCGGTGGAGCGTGAGCACCTCGGCGTGCTGCTCGCTCGCGACGGCGACGACGCGAGAACCGCGATCGAATGCCTGCGCGTACTTGAGGAGCGCCTACGCATCGAGGCGGGACAGCTTCATCTCAAAGAGGGGAGCCCGCCACCGAATCCCGAGGATCCGGTGGCGTTCGGCATGCACCCGACCCGGCTTTCGACGCTGTTCGGTGGTGCGGTCGGCGACGAGGTGATCGGTGTGGTGGGTGAGGTCGATCCGCGCGTGCTCGAGGAGTTCGGCGTCTCGGGGAGGCGCGTCGGCTGGCTGTCCGTCGATCTCGAGCGTTTCTTGACGCTCGGACGGCGGCCCGAGCGGGCGCTGCCGGTGAGCCGGTTCCCGTCGAGTGACATCGACTTGTCCTTCGCCGTACCTGATGACGTCTCGGTCGAACGGGTCGAAGAGGTGTTGCGGCAAGCCTCGGGGGAGTGGTTCGAGAGGATCGAACTCGTCGACGTGTACCGCGGCAAGGGTCTCGCCGAGAGGGAACGGAGCGTCTCGTTCCGGATCCGGTTCTCGGCGATCGACCGTACGCTCACAGACGACGACGTCGCCGCGGCGCGCGCCCGCTGTATCGCCGCGGTCGAGGCCGAAGTCGGGGCGGCGCTGCGG
>JBAVUF010000039.1:0-21977 GCA_049696635.1 Acidimicrobiales bacterium
CGGCTGCGGGCCGCGCAAGCCGAACCCGACCGCCGGCGCCTGTTGCGTCGGCGCGCGCCACGTCCTCGTCGCCTACAACCTGTTGCTCGTCGACCCGTCCATCGAGCGCGGCCGCGCCCTGGTGCGCGCGCTGCGGTCACCGGAGGTCCGCGCCCTCGCCTTCACCGTCGCAGACGGCATCGAGGTGTCGTGCAATCTCATCGCCCCGTGGCGAATCGGGCCGAGCCAGGTTTTCGATCGCGTCGCGTCCTTCGCCCCGATCAAAAGGGCCGATCTCGTCGGGCTCGTCCCCGAAGCCGTGCTGCGCGCGATCGACAGGGACCGTTGGGTCGAGCTCGGGCTCTCCGAGGACCGCACCATCGAGTCGCGGCTCGCGTCTGTGCGCGCCGCCTCGGTCGACTAGGAGGCGGCGGCCGCCTGCCGTTCGAGCACCCGCTGGCGACGGATGCGACGCCGCTCGCGCTCGCTCATGCCGCCCCAGATCCCGAACTTCTCGCTGTTCGCGATCGCGAACTCGAGGCAGTCCTCACGCACCACGCACCCACGGCACACCGCCTTCGCCTCGCGCGTCGAAGATCCCCGTTCGGGGAAGAACAGGTCCGGGTCGACGCCGAGGCAGTTCGCCTGCGACTGCCACGAGCCTGGCTGCTCTCCGATCAGAGCTGCGATGTCCACGGAACCTCCCTTGCGGGCCCGCCACTCTCTTGAGTCGCAACCATGAAATTACATGGTTCGTATTATGATGACGACCTGGTCAGCGCATTGCAAGGGGTAATTTGCGCCAAGTCCGGGGCGGCTGACTCGAATCCCTGGTCACCGGCCTTTGTTGTGGCCGTCGGTTTCACCCCTCGCCTGAGCAGGTGAAAGGATGATCGAAAGGCAGTTCAGCGAAGCAGCAGGTCGCGCCCGGACGACCCGGCCGGGGGGCCCGCCGGAAAGAGGTGTGAGAAGTTGACCGTCGTCGAAGGGACGCGGACGGTTCCGAATCCGACGCCAGTCGAGATCGGCGGCGTCCGCGCCGGTCCGCCCCGATCGGTCGTCCTCCGGCGGGACGACTGGCGGCTGCAGCCGATCGTCACCGCACTCGGGCTGCTCGGCTTCATCGCCTATTCGACGTGGGCGGCGTTCCGCAACGACTTCTACTACGCGGGCAACGTGGGGCGCGACTACCTCTCACCGTTCTATTCCCCGTGCGTCACGGACAACTGCCACGGCTACGTGTGGGGTCCGATCACCGGCTCGTGGTGGGCCGTCTCCCCCGCGTTGATCATCCTCATCTTCCCGCTCGGGTTCCGCCTCACGTGCTACTACTACCGCAAGGCGTATTACCGCTCGTTCTGGCTCTCACCACCGGCGTGCGCCGTCGCGGACGCGGGTTCGACGAGGCCTGGAGGCCCGCGTTCGCGCTACAGCGGCGAGACGCGTTTTCCGCTCGTTCTGCAAAACATCCACCGCTATTTCTTCTACATCGCGGTCGGATTCGCCGCCGTGCTCACCTGGGACGCCATCTCGTCCTACCGGTTCCCGGACGGCGTCGGCCTCGCGCTCGGCTCGCTCATCCTCACGGTGAACGCCGTGTTGATCTGGCTGTACACGCTCGGTTGCCACGCCTGTCGACATCTGTGCGGCGGTGGGCTCAAACAGCTTTCGCGAGCGCCGGTGCGCAGGTGGTTCTGGACGAACGTCGCCGGGCGGCTGAACCCACACCACCAGCTCTACGCGTGGCTCTCGCTCGGGTGGATCGGCTTCACCGACTTCTACATCTGGCTCGTCGCTTCGGGCACGATTCACGACCCGAGGTTCATCTGATGGTCGACTATGAGACCCACCACCTCGACGTCTTGGTGATCGGCGCCGGCGGAGCGGGCCTCCGGGCCGCGATCGAGTCCGCATCGCTCGGTGCGCGCACCGGAGTCGTCTGCAAATCGCTACTCGGCAAGGCGCACACCGTGATGGCCGAGGGAGGCATCGCCGCCGCTCTCGGCAACGTCTGGCCGGAGGACAACTGGAAGGTCCACTTCCGCGACACCATGCGGGGCGGCAAGTTTTTGAACAACTGGCGCATGGCCCAGCTGCACGCGATGGAGGCGCCAGATCGCGTCCTCGAGCTCGAAGAGTGGGGCGCCCTCTTCGACCGCACAAAAGACGGTCGAATTCTCCAGCGCGACTTTGGCGGCCACCGCTACGCCCGCCTCGCACACGTTGGCGACCGCACCGGACTCGAGATGTTGCGCACGGTGCAAAACCGCGCCGTCGCTCTCGACGTCGAGGTCTTCATGGAATGCAAGATCCTTCGGCTCCTGAAGGCCATCGACGGGTCGGTCCGCGGTGCGCTCGGGGTGTGGCGCGAATCCGGGCGCTTCGTCGTTTTCATGGCGAAGGCCGTCATCTTGGCCTCAGGCGGCATCGGCAAGGTCTACAAGTTCACCTCGAACTCCTGGGAGTCGACCGGTGACGGCCACGCGCTCGCGCTCTGGGCGGGCGCCGACCTGATCGAGATGGAGGCCGTCCAATTCCACCCGACCGGAATGATCTGGCCGGCCTCGGCGCGAGGACTGCTCGTCACCGAGGGTGTGCGCGGCGACGGCGGCGTGCTGAAGAACAAGGACATGGAACGCTTCATGTTCCGCTACATCCCCGAGTTCTATGCGAAAGAGACCGCCGACACGATCGAAGAGGCGGACCGCTGGTACGACGACAAGACGGTCCGCCGACCGCCGGAGCTGTTACCGCGCGACGAGGTTGCCCGGGCGATCAACTCAGAGGTGAAAGCAGGGCGCGGCTCGCCGCACGGCGGGGTGTACCTCGACATCGCCTCCCGACGGTCGCCCGAGTACATCCGCCGCCGACTCCCCTCGATGTACCACCAGTTCAAAGAGCTCGCCGACGTCGACATCACGACCCAGATGATGGAGATCGGCCCGACGTGCCACTACATGATGGGCGGGGTGCGGGTCGACGCCGAGACCGAGGCCGCCAAGGTCCCCGGGCTGTACGCGGTTGGCGAGGTCGCGGGCGGCATGCACGGCGCGAACCGCCTCGGCGGTAACTCGCTATCCGACCTCCTCGTCTTCGGGCGGCGTGCGGGCGAGTCGGCGGCGAAGGCAGCTCTCGAGCCGCGCCCGGGATGGATCGCGCAGGGTGAGATCGACGCGATCGCCGAGCACGCCCTCAGTTTCTTCGAGAACGACGCCGGCGAGAACCCCTATGCCGTACAACGCGATTTGCAAGAGACGATGCAGTCCTTGGTCGGCATCATCCGAACCGAGTCCGAGCTAGAAGAAGCCCTCCACCTCCTCGACGAGCTCGACAAGCGCGCCGCCGTGGTGCACGTCGACGGCCACCGGCAGTTCAACCCCGGCTGGCACCTGGCGCTCGACTTGGAATCGATGCTCGCCGTGGCGCGCGCAATCACGCTCGCCGCGATCGCGCGCAAAGAGAGCCGCGGCGCGCACACGCGCGACGACTATCCGGAGTCCGACCCGGTCCACTTCGGAAAGGTGAACATGGTCGTCGGGGCCGACGACGGGATCGTCACCGTCCACGAAGAGCCGCTCCCGCAGATGCCCGACGATCTGCGGGCGCTGATCGACGAGGCGCACTGATGGTGGCGGTGGCTCCGGACGAGGTCGTCCTGCGCATCTGGCGGGGCGACGATTCCGGAGGCGGCTTCGAGGATTACACCGTGCCAGCCGTCGAGGGCGAGGTCGTGCTCGACGTCGTCCACCGGGTCCAGGCGGAGCTCGCGCCCGACCTCGCCGTGCGGTGGAACTGCAAGGCGGGAAAGTGCGGGTCGTGCTCGGCAGAGGTGAACGGAAAGCCGCGCCTGATGTGCATGACCCGCATGAGCGCGCTCGACACGTCGCAGCCGATCACCGTCTCGCCGATGCGCGCCTTTCCTATCGTGCGCGATCTCGTCACTGACGTCTCGTACAACTTCGCCGTCGCGCGCAAGATCCCTGCTTTCGCTCCCCCGCCGCGGCCGCCAGGCGGTTACCGGATGGATCAGTTCGACGTCGATCGCGCCCAGGAGTTCCACAAGTGCATCGAATGCTTCTTGTGTCAAAACGTTTGTCACGTCATCCGTGATCACGAGGAGAACAAGCCGCGCTACGCGGGGCCGCGCTTTTTCGTGAAGCTCGCCGCGCTGGAGATGCACCCGCTCGACACCTTGGACCGGCGCGACTTGGTTTCCGACGAGCTCGGGATCGGCCTCTGCAACATCACGAAATGCTGCACCGAGGTGTGCCCGGAAAGCATCCACATCACAGACAACGCGATCATTCCCTTGAAAGAACGCGTCGTCGACGCTCGCTACGACCCGATCGCGTGGCTCGGTCGCAAGGTCCTCCGCCGTCCCAACCCGACCCCGGCCGACGTCGCGGCCGAGGCTGCTCCCGCCACCCGAACCGGTGAAGTGATCGTCACCTCCTCCGACGGTGCGCGTGCACCCAGGCGGTGAGCACACCGGCACTTTTCTCCGACGCGTGGTTCATGCAAATCTCCGCCGCGCTGAGCAAGGTCGAACCCGATGCGGATTGGCCGCGGCTCGACCTCGGCATCGCGATCGACGACGCGCCCGGTGGACCGATCCGCTACACGTTCCACCTCGGGCCCGACGGTGCCGCGCTCGAAGTCGGATCGCTCGACTCTGCAGTCGTCACCCTGGTCGAGTCCTTCGACACGGCGAGGGCGATCGACGAGGGTCGGGCGGTGTCCGATCTCCTCGCCGAGGGGCGCATCACGGTGCGCGGCGATGCGACGGCGCTCGTCGCGGCACAGCGATCACTGGCGACGATCTCTACGATCCTCGGACAAGTCGCCGACACGGCGCAGAGCTGATTCACGACGGGAGGCGGAGATGGTCTTCGAGCACGCGTTGTTGAATGTCGCTCCCGGAAAAGAGGACGCCTTCGAAGAGGCGTTCCCGTCGGCGCGAGCCGTTATGGAGAAGACACCGGGATGCAGGTCGGTGCGCCTGTTCCGATCCGTCGAATCGCCCGACCGTTTCTTGCTCTTTGTCGAGTGGGAAAGCATCGAGGCGCACATGGACGGCTTCCGCAGGTCCGATGAATTCGTACGATGGCGCGAGATCGTCAGCCCGTTCTTCGCCTACCTGTCAGACATGGAGCACTTCCGCCCGGTCGCGGAAGGCTGAGCCTCAACCGAGCAGGTCCGTCACCTCGGCGCGCTCTTCGATCAGCTCCTCGGTTGTCGCGGCGATCCGTGCCCGGCCGAACTCCGAGTGCTCGAGACCCTCGACGACCCTCCAAGTCGTCCCGTCGCTGCGCACGGGGAAGCCGAATTGCAGCCCGTCCGGGACGCCATACTCGCCGCGGGACACGACCGCCAATGAACTCCAGTCATCGTTCGTCGACGGGGTGAGCACGCTTCGCATCGAATCGATCGCCGCGTTCGCCGCCGACGCCGCCGAAGACGACCCCCGGGCGTCGATGATCGCTGCACCCCGTTTTTGAATCGTCTGTAAGAACGCGCCCTGCAGCCAGTCGTCGTCGCCGATGACTTTTGGCGCGGGCGTCCCGTCGATGAGGGCGTTCTCGAAGTCGGGGAATTGTGTCGAGGAGTGATTGCCCCACACCGCGAGGTTCGTGACCGTCACCACCGGCAGGCTGGCCTTCTTCGCGAGCTGGCTCTTCGCGCGGTTCTCGTCGAGCCGGGTCATGGCGAACCAACGCTCGGCGGGGACCTCGGGTGCATTCGAGCGGGCGATCAGGCAATTCGTGTTGCACGGATTGCCGACAACGAGGACCCGCACGTCGGCGGCGGCGTTCTCGGAGATCGCCTGTCCCTGAGGCTTGAAGATCCCGCCGTTCACGCCGAGCAGGTCCTTGCGTTCCATGCCCGCTTTGCGCGGGACGGAGCCGACGAGAAAGACGTACGACGCGCCGTCGAACGCGGTCTTCAGGTCCGAGGTCGTGACGACGTCTGCAAGCAGCGGGAACGCGCAGTCGTCGAGCTCCATCGCCACTCCCTCGAGTGCTTTCATCGCCGGCTCGATCTCGAGGAGGCGAAGTACGAGCGGCTGGTCGGGACCGAAGAGCTCGCCAGAGGCGAGGCGGAAGAGCAGCGCGTAGCCGATGTTCCCCGCGGCACCGGTGACGGTGACCTGCGCGGCAGCGCGTTCGGACCGAGAAGAAGTCGTCATGAACTTGAGGCTATCCCTCCACCCGGCTTCTCCGGGAGCCGAAAGGCTCTCCTTCCTGGGAAAACGTGCGGGCGGTACCCTTTCGCGAAGAAGACCGAATTCGGGGGGGCGAGATGCGCTGTTCGAACTGCGCCACGGAGAATCCGTCCGAGGCACGGTTCTGCATCGGTTGCGGTCAGGTGCTCGTGGCGGTATGCGCCAGCTGCGGGACCCCCCTTCCGCCTGAGGCGCGCTTTTGCTTCTCCTGCGGCCAAGCGGTCGGAGAATCTGCTCGGTCGGCGTCCACATCGTCGGTTGCCGGGTCGTCTGTCGGCGCCGCCGACTCGGCAATTGTGCCGACGAGGGAGCTTCGTCAGGTCTCCGTGCTTTTCTGCGACCTCGTCGGATTCACGACACTGTCGGAGTCCCGCGATCCCGAGGAGGTGCGCGAACTCCTCTCCGGATACTTCGACCTTTCGCGCTCGGTGATCTCCCGCTACGGAGGAACGGTCGAGAAATTCATCGGCGATGCCGTGATGGCGGTCTGGGGCGCCCCCGTGGCGCGCGAGGACGATGCCGAACGCGCAGTGCGCGCTGCCCTCGAACTCTTGTCGGCGATCTCCGCGTACGGAGACGAGCGTGGAACGTCGCTCGGCGCGCGCGTTGGCGTTGCGACGGGTTCTGCCGCGACGACGACACCAGAAGAGGGAATGGTGATCGGCGACCGCGTGAACACCGCGGCGCGGATCCAGTCGGTCGCTCGAGCTCGCAGCTGTCTCGTCGACGACGCAACAAAGAACGCCTCGTCGGCGGCGATCGTCTACCGCGACGCGGGAACTCATGAGCTGAAGGGGAAATCCAAAAGCGTCCACCTGAATGAAGCGATGCGCGTCATCGCAATGGTTGGCGGCGCGCTCAAGTCGCAAGGGCTCGAAGCCCCGTTCGTCGGACGCGACGGCGAGCTACGCCTCGTGAAAGAGCTCTTCCACACGATCGTCGAGCAGCAGCGTGCGCACCTCGTATCGATTGTCGGCGTCGCGGGAATCGGAAAAAGCCGCCTCGCGTGGGAGTACTTCAAGTACGTCGACGGCCTTTCGCAGCTCTTCTTGGGCCATCGCGGTCGGTGCCTCGCGTACGGCGACGGGGTCACATACTGGGCACTCGCCGAGATGGTCCGCAGCCGGGCGGGGATCGTCGAAGCCGAAGACGCGACCTCGGCGGCAGAAAAGCTCGACGCCGTGGTGGCGCAATACGTGCCCGAACCTGACGAGGCGCGGTGGGTGCAAGCGCGCCTCGCGCAGCTACTGGCGATCGACACCAGCACCTCATTCGACCGCGAGGACCTCTTTGCAGGGTGGCGCTTGTTCTTCGAGCGAATGGCAGACAACCACGCCGTCATCCTCTCGTTCGAAGACATGCAGTGGGCGGACTCCGCGCTCTTGGACTTCATCGAGTATCTCCTCGACTGGTCGAGGAACCATCCGATCTTCGTGCTCACCCTCACCCGACCAGAGCTGCTCGAACGACGATCGAACTGGGGCGCTGCGCACCGCAACTTCACGTCGATCTCGCTCGAGCCCCTCTCGCCGACTGCGATGCGCGATCTCATCTCCGGGCTTGTCCCCGGACTGCCGAGCGAGACCCGCGAGCGCATCTTGGAGCGCTCCGAAGGCATTCCCCTTTATGCGGTCGAGACGATCCGCATGCTGATCGACCGTGGTCTGCTCGTCGCCGATGAAGGCAGCTACCGCCCGGTCGGCCCGATCGAGGCGCTCGACATCCCCGAAACCTTGCAGGCGCTCATCGCCGCCCGCCTCGACGGTCTCACCGACACCGAGCGCCGGCTCATCCAAGAGGCCGCGGTCTTGGGAAAGACCTTTACGAAAGAGGGCGTCGCCCACCTCACCGGAATCACGGCCGACGCGCTCGTCGAAGCGCTCGACGCTTTGATCCGCAAGGAGCTCATCGCCGTGCAGTCGGATCCGCGTTCGCCCGAGCGCGGCCATTACAGCTTCATCCAGGACATGGTGCGCAAGGTCGCGTATGAATCCCTCCCGAAGCGGGACCGAAAGGACAAGCACATCGCCGCTGCCGCGTACCTCGATTCCGCATTCGGCGTCGACGACGTCGAGGTGGTCGAGATCTTGGCCTCGCACTTCCGCGCCGCTTTCGAGCTCGCGCCGACCGCCGATGATGCGGAAACGGTGAAGTCCCGCGCTCGGGAGCTCACCGTTCGTTCCGGAGAGCGTGCTGCTGCTCTCTCCGACGCGGTCGGAGCCAGGCGATATTTCGAGCAAGCAATCGCTCTCACCGACGACGACCTCGAACAGGCGAAACTCGAAGAGCGGGCAGGACAGATGGCCGCCGCCGCGAGCCAGCGCTCGGCTGGCCGCGCCCACTTCGATCGGGCGACCTCGCTTTTTGACTTGGTGGGCGATACCCATGCGAGCGCACGGGTCGCGGCGCGCCACGGCGAACTCGATTTCGAGGACTTGCAGATCACCCAGGGCATCGAGCGCATGGAAAAGGCGTTCACGCTTCTTTCTGAAGACGAGCCCGACGCAGACCTCGTCACCCTCGCTGCTCAGCTTGGTCGGCTGCACCTCTTCTCTGGCGCGCTGGACATCGCGCACCAGCGCATCGAGTTCGCGCTGAAGTACGCGGAGAAGCTCAACCTGCGCGAGCAGTTCGTGCAGGCATTGAACACGAAATCCGTCATCTTCGACTTCAACCGTCGCGACGAGGAAGCCATGCTCCTCATTCGTCACGCGCTTACCGTCGCGCTCGAAGAAGGCCTTTCCCAGGCCGCGCTGCGCGCGTACAACAACTACATCGCCTTCCTCGGCGGTTACGACAAGTTCCAGGAGATCGTCGCGGTGAACGCCGAGGCGCTCGAGCTCGCCCGGAGGATCGGCAACCGTTACTACGAGGCAATGTTCCTCAGTTCCGAGATCTTGAATTCGGTGGATCTTGGCGAATGGGACCGGGTGCCCGAGGTGTGCTCTCAGCTTCGCGACGCGACCGAGATTTCGGGGTTCCTGAAGGGACGGATGCTCTCGGCGGTTTACGTCTTCGTCGGGCGTGGGGATCTCGCGAGCGCGAAGGACCTGCTCGAGTTCGCGAGTGAACTCGAGCACGCCGAGGACACGCAGATGCGGCCCATGTTTCTCGACGCGAAAGCGCTCCTGCTCCGCGCCGAGGGCAAGTTCACCGAAGCGCTCGAAGCCGCGAACGAATCCGTGGCCGCAGCAAACCTGTTCGGGAAGAACGAGTACCGCGCACTGATCGTCGATCTCTTCGATGTCGCCTACGACGCGGATCGGGCCCGTGCCGAGGAGGTCGTACGCGAAATCGAGGCGCTGAGCCCGGGCGACACGTCGAGGTCCCTGCAAGCGTTCGCCCGACGTTTTCGCGCCAAGCTTTCCTCGAACCCGCGTGACGAGGACTTCGAATTCGCGATCAACACCTTTCGCGAATTGGGCATGAGGTTCCATCTCGGGGTGACGCTGCTCGAATACGCAGAGGCGCTATCCGACCGCGGCCGACCCGAGCGCGCGACCGCCCACTTCCACGAGGCTCGCGAGATCTTCGAGAAGCTACGGGCGACCCCGTGGTTCGAGCGCGTGGAACGCTCGAGCGCGCTCGCTTCTCAGGGGTGAACGAGAACAGCCAACTCGCTGTGTGTCTGGAGGTCCTGCGAGCGACGACTACCCTCTCTTGCACGCGACAAGCGACGGGTGCGACGCGATGATCTGCTCGAACTGCGGCACGGAAAACGCCGCCGACGCCCGATTCTGCATCGAATGCGGTCAAGCGCTGACGAATGTCTGCTCGAACTGCGGCACATCGCTCCCCGGTCGGGCGCGGTTCTGTTCGGCGTGCGGCTCCGCCATCGGACCTGCGATCACGTCGCTCGAGGCGTCCGGAGAAGGCGCGTTCGACAGCCCGACGACGCGACCCGCCGCCTCATCCGTTACCCAGCTGCGTCAGGTTTCCGTCCTGTTTTGTGACCTCGTCGGCTTCACGACGATGTCGGAATCGCGCGATCCCGAGGAGGTGCGCGAGCTCCTCTCGGGTTATTTCGACCTCGCCCGCTCGCTCATCGGTCGCTACGGCGGGACGGTGCAGAAGTTCATCGGCGACGCGGTGATGGCGGTGTGGGGAGCTCCGGTTGCCCGAGAGGACGACCCAGAGCGAGCGGTTCGCGCGGCGCTCGAACTCGTCTCCGGGATCATCGCATTCGGTGACCAACACGGCATTGACCTGGAGGCCCGCATCGGAGTTGCCACCGGCGAAGCGGCGACCACCGAGACTCCCGACGAAGGCTTGGTCATCGGCGACCGGGTGAACACCGCCTCGCGCATCCAGTCGGTCGCCCGACCCCGGTCGTGCTTGGTCGATGAAACGACGAGGAACGCGACTGCGGCGGCGATCGTGTACCGAGACGCCGGCAAACACGACCTCAAGGGGAAGACCGAGCGCGTTCATCTCTTCGAGGCGATTCGCGTCATCGCCGGGGTTGGCGGCGCGTTCAAGTCCAGGGGACTCGAGGCACCCTTCGTAGGACGCGACGGCGAATTCAGACTTGTGAAGGAGCTCTTCCACACCTCCGCGGAGCAACGTCGCGCCCATCTCGTCTCGATCGTGGGCGTCGCCGGGATCGGCAAGACCCGACTGGCGTGGGAGTACTTCAAGTACATCGACGGAATCTCCGACTTGGTCCTCTGGCACCGGGGCCGGTGCCTCGCGTACGGGGACGGCGTGACGTACTGGGCGCTTGCTGAGATGGTGCGCAGCCGGGCGCGCATCGTCGAGGGGGAAGACGCCACCGAGGCGACCGCAAAGCTCCATCGGGCAGTCGAGGAATACGTGCCGGACGAAGAGGAATGCCGCTGGGTCGAACCACGCTTGGCTCAGCTTCTCGGCGTAGAGACGCGTGGCTCGTTCGATCGGGAGGATCTCTTCGCGGGCTGGCGCATGTTCTTCGAGCGGATGGCAGCGGCCCACCCGGTCGTGCTGTCCTTCGAGGACATGCAGTGGGCGGATTCGGCGTTGCTCGACTTCGTCGAGTACCTCCTCGAGTGGTCGCGCGGTCATGCGATCTTCGTGATGATGCTCACACGTCCCGAGCTTCTTGAACGGCGACCGAACTTCGGGACGGTGCACCGTAACTTCACGTCGATCTCGCTCGAGCCGTTGACGGACTCATCGATGCGGGCATTGATCGATGGGCTCGTCCCGGGACTGCCCGAAGGCACGCGTGATCAGATCCTCGACCGTGCGGGAGGTGTTCCTCTGTACGCGGTCGAGACGATACGGATGCTCCTCGACCGTGGACTCCTGGTGAGCGAGGAGAGTGGGTATCGACCGATCGGGCCGATAGAGGTGCTCGATATTCCAGAGACGCTGCATGCGCTCATCGCCGCGCGCCTCGACGGCCTAAACGATGTCGAGCGCCGGGTCGTTCAAGAGGCTGCCGTGCTCGGAAAGACCTTCACCAAAGAGGGCGCCTCGCGACTCTCTGGCGTCGGCGCGGACGAAATTGCTGACTCGCTCGACGCCCTTGTCCGCAAAGAGTTGATCGCGCCGCAGATGGACCCCCGTTCGCCGGAGCGCGGGCATTACAGCTTCCTGCAAGACATGGTGCGAACCGTCGCGTACGAGTCGCTCTCGAAGCGTGACCGAAAGGACAAGCACCTCGCTGCCGCCGCGTACCTCGAGGACGCCTTCGGATCCGAGGACGACGAAGTCTTGGAGGTCGTCGAAATCGTCGCCTCGCACTACCGCAGCGCGCTCGAACTGTCACCCACTTCCCCCGACGCCGAGCAGGTGCGGACGAAGGCACGCTCGATGACCGTCCGGGCAGGGGAACGTGCGGCGGCGCTCGCCGACGCCCGCGGGGCACAGCGCTACTTCGAGCAGGCCCTCGAGCTCACCGACGAGGAGCTCGAGCAGGCATCGCTCGAAGAGCGAGCCGGCCTGATGGCTTCCCAGATCGGCGACCGCGCGACGGCGCGCTTTCACTTCGAGCGCGCGATCTCGCTGTTCGACCTGATGGGCGAGACGCACGCCAGCGCCAGGGTCGCGGCACAGCTCGGAGAGATCGACTTCCACGAGTTGCACATGACGCAGGGAATCGAGCGAATGGAGAAGGCTTTCGCGCTGCTGTCCGAGGATGAGCCCGACGCCGACCTCGTCACGCTCGCGGCCCAGCTCGGAAGACTGCAGCTCTTCACCGGCGCCCCCGAAATCGCGCGCCAACGGATCGAATTCGCGCTCGCGTTCGCCGAGAAGCTCGAGCTACCTGAACAGTTTTCTCAGGCCCTCAACACGAAGGCGGTGATTCTCGAATTCGATCAGCGACCCCGAGAAGCGATGCTGCTCATCCGGCACGCGCTCTCGGTGGCGTTGTCAGAGGGATTCTCGGTGGCCGCATTACGCGCCTACAACAACCTGCTCGCCTTTCTGCTCGGAGCGGACAGGCTCGACGAAATGACGACTGTCTACGACGAGGCGATAGATCTCGCCCAACGCATCGGGCACTCGACGTGGCAGATGTACTACCTCGGGATCGAAACGATCCGTTGCGTCAGCACGGGCGAATGGGATCGCGCGCTCGAGCTCGTCGCACAATGCCGGCAGGCGCCCGATGTTCCGATGTTCCTGATGCAGCGCCTCATCGACGTGACGTTCGTGCACGTGAATCGCGGCGATCTCGTGGCGGCACGAGAGTTACTTGCAGCCGCGGCCGACCTCGAAGGTTCAGAAGAGGTTCAGTCTCGAGCTACGTATTCGTGGGCGAGCTCGCTCATTCTTTTCGCCGAAGGAAAGCTCGAAGAAGCCCTCGCTGCCGCCGATAACGTCGCCGAAGTCGCTGCCCGGGGCGGAGACGTGCCGGAGGCTCTCGTAAACCAACTCAACGTCTCGTTCGAAGCCGATCCCCGTCGCTGCGAGGAGATATTGCGCGCAGTCGAGGCGATGAAACCGGGCGAGAAACAACCGAGCCTTCGCGCGCACGCAGGGAGGGCTCGGGCCAAATTGTCTCCCGACGTCGCCGACGAGAACTTCGAGTACGCGATCGGCACCTTCCGTCGCATTCCGGCCCGCTTCTGGCTCGCAGTGTCGCTCCTCGAACACGCCGAGTCTTTGGTCTCTCGGGGTCGCGCCGATGACGCAGCCCCGCGTCTCGCAGAGGCTCGCGCGATCTTCGATGATCTACGGGCGGCGCCGTGGATCGAGCGTGTCGAGCAGACGTCGGCCGGCGCGTCGAATCGCGCCGAGTGATCCGGTGCGACGTCGACAGGTGGACGTGAACACAAAGGCCGCGCCTGCGTGCTGACGGCCACATTGAGCTTCGCCGCCGCCGCGTCGCTCCTCGTCATCGCCCCCGGCCCGGACACCCTCCTCGTCTTGAGGAATTCGCTCGCGGCGGGGCGATCGAAAGGGCTCGTCACCATCGCCGGGATCGGCACCGGCTTGCTCGTCTGGGCAACCATCGCCGCCGTCGGTTTGGCTGCGCTCCTCCGAGCGAGTGAGATCGGCTACACGATCGTGCGGGTTGCGGGTGCGACATACCTCATCGTGTTCGGCATCCGTCTAATCGTCGCGAAACGGCGCTCGACCGACCACGAGCTGAACGGTCCGCTACCCGTCCCGCGCTCGGCCCGCACATCGATCACCGCCTACGCGTCCGGGGTAGCCACGAACCTGCTCAATCCGAAGGTCGGAATCTTCTTCGTCAGCTTCCTGCCGGTGTTCATTCCGAAAGGCGCGTCCGTCGGCTGGACGTCAGCGCTCTTCGCGGCGATCTTCATCGCCGAAGGAACCGCGTGGCTGCTCGCGATCGTGTTCTTCGCTTCTCGACTCGGTGAGGCCATCCGGCGACCGAAGATCCGGAGCCGACTCGAACGACTCTCCGGAGTCGTGATGATCGGTTTCGGGATACGCCTCGCCAGCGAGGCGCGCTAGCAGCCTCAGAGGCGCTCGACGACCGCCTGCGCGAACTCGCTCGTCTTCACCTCGTGCGCGCCTTCCATCTGGCGCGCGAAGTCGTACGTGACGATCTTTTCGGCGATCGTCGCTTCGATGGCGCGGACGATGTCTTCCGCTTCTTTCATCCAACCGATGTGTTGGAACATCATCACGCCGGAGAGGATCACAGACCCTGGATTGACCTTGTCCTGACCGGCGTATTTCGGCGCCGTGCCGTGCGTCGCCTCGAAGATACCGTGCCCGGTCACGTAGTTGATGTTCCCGCCCGGAGCGATGCCGATCCCACCGACCTGCGCGGCAAGCGCATCGGACAGGTAGTCGCCGTTCAGGTTGGTGGTCGCGATGACGTCGAACTCATCGGGACGCGTGAGGACTTGTTGCATGGTGATGTCGGCGATCGCATCTTTCACGAGGATCTTGTCGCCGGGATTCCCGTCACAGTCCTCCCACGACACCGCGATGTCGGCGAACTCCTCGCGGACGAGTTCGTACCCCCAGGCGCGGAAGGCGCCCTCGGTGAACTTCTGGATGTTCCCCTTGTGAACGAGCGTCACGCTCTTGCGCCCGTGGGCCTTTGCGTACTGGATCGCGGCCCGGATCAGCCGCTTCGAACCGGTGATCGAGATCGGCTTGATCCCGATGCCTGAATCAAGGCGGATGTTCCAACCGAACTGGGTGCGCAGGAACTTGAGGAGCTTCTTTGCTTCCTCGGTCCCCTCTTCGACCTCGAAGCCGGCGTAGACGTCCTCGGTGTTCTCCCGGAAGATCACCATGTCGATCCTGTCCGGCCGAAGGACCGGGGAGGGGACGCCCTCGAACCACCGCACCGGTCGCAAGCAGACGTACAAGTCGAGTTGCAGGCGGAGCGCCACGTTCAAGGACCGGATCCCGCCACCGACCGGCGTCGTGAGCGGGCCCTTGATCCCGATCAGATGGTCCCGAAAGGCTTCGACCGTCTCTTCTGGGAGCCAGCTTCCGGTCTGTCTGAATGCCTTCTCCCCGGCGAGCACTTCCCGCCAGGCGATCCGCTTGTTGTGCTTCGCGGCGACGGCGTCGAACACCGTCTGCGCGGCAGGCCAGATGTCGACGCCGGTTCCGTCGCCTTCGATATAAGGAATGATCGGCTCATCGGGGACGAGGAGCTCACCGGATTCGGACATCGTGATCTTCTGGGCCATGAGACGAGACTACCGGCGGCCCCGACGCCGCCCCTTGGCCGGAATCGTGCGAATTCTTTGGCGGTGCGGTCGCTGAACTGGCAGCTAAGCGCGCGGCGCCTTCGTGCGCACCGTTCCCAGGTTGTCGCAGATCGCAACCGTGGCCGACACCTGGTTCATCGTGTAGAAGTGCAGACCGGGCGCACCGGCGCCAATCAGCTTGTCGCACAGCTCGGTCGCCATCTCGATGCCGAGGGCGCGCACCGATTCGGGATCGTCTGCAAGAGCGGCGACGGCCTCGAAGATCACTGCGGGGACGGCCGCCCCAGACAGCTCGGCCATGCGCGTGAGCGACCGCGAACTCGTGATCGGCATCACTCCTGGGAGAATCGGCTTTTCGACTCCGAGTGCGACGACGTCGTCGACGAGGCGAAGGTACTCATCGAGATCGAAGAAGATCTGGGTGATCGCGAAGTCCGCGAGCGCCAGCTTCGCGGCGAGGTATCTCCTGTCGGCCGCGAGATCCTTCGAAGCGGGGTGCCCGGACGGGTGTGCTGCAACCGCGACGCAGAACGGCGCGACGGATTTCGCGAGCATGACGAGATCGATGGCGTGGGAAAGCTCGCCGGTCGGAAGAGGATCGGTCGAGCCTGCCGGCGGGTCGCCGAGCAGCGCGAGCACGTTGTCGACCCCGGCCTCGGCGTAACGACGGAGGATCTCCTCGAGTTCCTCGAGGCGGTGGGCGGCACACGTGAGGTGCGCCATCGGTTCGGTGCGTGCGCCTTGCTCGATCTCGACGACGAGCTCGTGCGTCCGCTCGCGGGTCGAGCCCCCGGCACCGTAGGTGATCGAGGCGAAATCCGGCTCGAGCGCGTACAGGCCCTCGAGCACGTGCGCGAGCCGCTGCTTCGCTTCGTCAGATCGCGGCGGCCATAGTTCGATCGAAAGCGTCGTGCGTTGCGCAAGTATCGAGTCGATCCGCGTCATTGCGACGACAGTCTGCCAGTCCCGCCCTGCGTGGTCTGACCGTCGCACCGGTCCGGTAGCTTCGCCCCACGTGCCTCGCGTGCTCCGTCATCGGGACTACGCGCTTTTGTGGAGCGGTCACAACCTCAGTGATCGGCGACGGGATCTTCTCCGTCTCGCTCGCGCTCGAGACCCTGAAGATCAGCAACCCAAACCTCGACGCTCTCGTATGTGATGGCAGCACGCGTCGCCCCGAATGCGTTGCAGCCGTGGTCGCCGATGCGCTCGTCGATCGTCTCCCCGGCGTCTCGTCATCCTCGGTGCCGATCTTTCGCGCGGACTCTCGATCGCCGCGCTCACCGAGCTCGTCGCCGCGCACGCGCTCACGGTCGTCGAGCTCGTCGTGATCTCAGTCGTCGTCGGGGACGCGTTCTTCTACCGTTCCTAAACACCGAGCAGAGCTGAGTTTTGCTCGGCGGGCGACCGCGAACGGTCTTCGGTCGCCTCGTCCCCCGAGGGTGCCCGTTCGCCAGGGAGGGTCTTATGTCGCAATCGCAACTGCCCACCTGCCTCCCGGTCCTCCGGTTCGGTGTGCGGGCTGCGGTCACCTGACACGACGGAGTCGGTAGCTCCCTTTTCACGATGCGCTGCTCGCGAAGAGTCACACCTTTCCCGTCGTCGTGCCCGATGTCCGAGCCCGCGTCGTCCGATTAGGAGGGCCGCCGCGTGGTGGCCGCTCGCCTCGGGCGAGATCTGCTTCAGGGAGTCAAGCCAGTGCTCGGCGCCCCAGCGCGAGGTATAAGCGGGGTCGACCGCAATCACCGCCACGCCCTTATTCGTCGCCATTTGGACAAGCCGGTCCCGGAACTTGCCCGTCGGCAGTCCCGCGACGAGACGGCGGAAGCCCTTTCCTCGTTTGCCCCGTGAGGGTCGGCGCCGGGAGCCTTCCCGACCCTCTTCGCGCGGGGCGGAAAACTCCAGGTCTTCGATCACGATCGCCCGGGCACCGTGTGCGCGCGCGAGGGCGAGCACCTCGGAGACCGCCTTTCGGATCCGGCCGTCGCGGGTCGATGTTGAAAGACCGGCGAGACAGAGCGGCACCGTCACCGGCGCGCCGATCGGGTTCCCTGAGGCGTCGAGCAGACACACGGCGAGGTGACCGTGGTTCAGGTCGACCGCGATCATCGGACCTGAACGCAGCTGCTCGATGCTCGGGCGAAGGTCTCCATAGGAAAAAGACCACGAGGCGTCGAGATACCAGCGGCGCTTTGCGGGATCGAAGGAGACGTCGTAGCGGACAGCACCTCCTTGGGTCTGTGTCGCGACTTCGTCCCCCCGGTAGGAAAAGCTGACCGGACACGAGAGTCGGTAGCGGCCAGCAGGTCGGTTGGCGAGGTCTTCGAGGGCCTTTGGGAGGCGGAGCTCAAGCCAGTGCTCGTCTGGGTGAAAGCGGATCGTCAGGTTGCCGAGGAGCTTCGAGGCCTCGCCGTCTGCGCAGATGAAAAGGCGCTTTGCGTCCCACCGCTCCCGCCAGCTGGCTTCGGTGAGTCCGGCGGCATCGAGGTTGTGTCGGGACTTCGCAAGACGCGCACCTCCCCGACAGATAGACACCCGGCCCGTCTCGAGCCGTTGTTCGACCTCCGAAAGCCTGGCCCGGAGGTGCTGCAGGCGGCGGCGTTTCTCGTAGAACTCTTGCCTCATCGCATATCCGCGCAGCCTTCCCGATCGGCCGCCGAGGGGAATTGAAAGCCGCTGCTCGATGCGATTGATGCGGGACCTGAGTGACCGGCGCTCTGCGAAGAGGTTCCGAAAGGCGAGCTGCCAGGCGTCCTCGGAGGTGCGGGTGATCGCCCCGGCCCAGCGCGACGAGCTCTCGGCGGTGATCGCCCGCTTGCGGTCTCTTCGGGAGTCTGCCCGCTCTTTTGCCGTGAGCTTGCCCTCTATGCAGCGCTGCGCGAGGTCGCTTCCGGCGAAGGAGCCGAGATATCTCCCCAAGGTGCCTAGCACCTCGGCGTCAATTTCGGAGACCTTGAGGCGCGTCCGCACCCGGGCGCCGGCAGGCGGCGCAACAACAAACGGCGCGGCGATCGGTCGGAGGGCGCTCATGGCACGGTGTGGTTTATCGAATGGGTGTTCGCTCACTATTGGGAGGCAGGTGCGGAGCTGCTCGGAACTCCGCCTGGATGGCGATCCACCACAGAGCTCTTGCCGGTGAATCTGCTCGCCCAGGGCAACGCCTTAAACGGCGGTAGCTGGGTTCTCGGTCAGAGTCTCGCCGGACCGGCGATCGGCGCCGCCTTCGCCGCCGCTTTCGGCGCGTCTTCGGCATTCGCCGTCGACGCGGCGAGCTTCGTCACGAGCGCCTGTTGTCCGCTCGCGATGCACGCCATCCCGCCGCCGGCCCCGACCGGAAGGTCGATCCTCGCCGACGTCCAATCGGATTGCGTTGGACGATGCGAGATCGTTGGCTCTGGTACGGGATCTTGGCGGCAAGCGTGGCGAACTTCGCCAGATTCTCGCCCACCTCCGTGCTCATACCGCTCATCGTGCGCGACATCCTCCATCAGGGCGCGGTCGCCTACGGCGCCGTGTTCGCGGTTGGGGGTGCGGGTGGTGTGCTCGCCTCGGTAACGGTGGGCCGCTTCGGCACTCCCCGGCGACAGATGAGCGTGATCTACGCCGTGTGGGCAGCGGCGGCGGCGTCGCTCCTCGGCATCGGCCTCGCTCCCGACGTCTTCGTCGTCGGCGTCTTCGGCGCGATCGCGTTGCTGGGCTCACGTATGGAAACTTGATCTGGCAGACGATGTCCCAAACGGCTCGTGCCGGCCGAGATGCTCGGCCGCGTCTCCTCCGTCGACTGGCTCTTCTCGATCTGCCTCTCTCCGCTCGGCATTCTCGTCGCCGGCGTGCTCGCCACCTCGATCGGTGCCCGCGAAACGATGGTCGCCGGCGCGCTCGTCTCGCTCGCGACGGCGGTGGTCGCTTTCGTCCCGGGAGTGCGCGGCCCGGACCGCCCCGATTTCCAGTCGATCCCGCTCGACTCGCCTGAGATCGCGGGCGGCGAGGCGGCTTCGATCAGCTGAACGCGTCGAGCCCGGTGAGCGCCCGGCCGATCGCCAGCTGGTGGACCTCCGCGGTCCCCTCGTAGGTGAGGACCGACTCGAGGTTCGCCGCATGGCGCATGACGGGATATTCGAGCGTGATCCCGTTCGCGCCGAGGATCGTGCGGCATTCGCGGGCGATCGCGATCGCTTCGCGCGTGTTGTTCAACTTCGCCACGCTCACCTGCTCAGGTCGTAGCGCTCCCGCTGCTTTCAGCTGCGCCAGCCGGTGCGCTAACAGCAGGCCCTTCGAGTACTCGAGCGACATGTCGGCGAGCTTCGCCTGGGTGAGCTGGAAGCTGCCGATGGCACGGCCGAACTGCTCACGTGAGGTCGCATAGTCGAGCGCAGATTCGAGGCAGCTGCGCGCCGCGCCCATGACGCCCCAGGCGATCCCGTAGCGCGCCTCGTTGAGGCACGAAAGCGGGCCACGCAGCCCCTTCACGCCTGGCAGCAGGGCCGAATCGGGCACGCGCACAGCGTCGAACGTGAGCTCGCTCGTGATGCTCGCTCGCAACGACAGCTTGTGGTGCACGTCGCGGGTCGTGAACCCGGGTGTTTCCTTTTCGACGAGGAATCCGCGAATCCCGTCCTCGGTCTTCGCCCAAACGACGGCGACGTCGGCACGACTGCCGTTCGTGATCCACATCTTCGAGCCGGAGATCACCCAATCGGCACCCTCCTTGCGAGCGTGGGTACGCATCGAGGCGGGATCGCTTCCCGAGTCGGGTTCGGTGAGTCCGAAGCAGCCGATCGCATCGCCGCTCGTCATCTCCGGCAGCCAACGGCTTTTCTGCTCGTCGGATCCGTACCTTTGGATCGGGTACATGCAGAGCGAGCTCTGCACCGAGCAGAACGAGCGGAACCCGCTGTCGATCGCCTCGAGCTCCAGCATCACGAGGCCGTAGGCGACGGGGTCCATTCCCGGGGTGCCGTCGGGATCGGCGTACATCCCAAATAACCCGAGCGCGCCGAGCTCAGTCGCGATCTCGGACGGGAACGTCGCGTCTTCGAACCACGTCTCGATATCTGGCAAGAGGCGCTTGCGCGCCCACGATCGGACGGTCTTCTGCAGCTCGCGCTGCTCGGTGCCGAAGAGCTCCTCGACCTTGACGAGGTCGAGCGGACCGAGCTGCTGTGGTTTTCCGACGCTCATCGACGCGTCTCCTCCCCTCCGGCCAACCGCACCGGGCGTCATCCAACGCTCCCATCATCGCGAACGGTGGCACGATGTCGTATCGGATGAATCAGCGTCGCACCCACTTGTCGTTCAGAGCCAGTTGTCGAGGTAGTAACGGTCGCCACGGTCATAGTCGGCCGATATGACGGCGTTTTCTCGTCGGCGTTCGGTTTAGCGGCGATCCTCGGACCGCTCGGTGCGACGACGCTGTGGACGTCGTGCCTCGTGTGCGGCGTCGCTGCGGCAGCACTCACCGCGGCGATCGGTCCGGCGATCCGACGCCGGAGAGGATCCCGGTGAAGTCGCCCGCGTGACCGGCGCTCGCCAAGCGAGTGACCGGCTGCCGATCTGTCAATCACGAGAGACGACGACGCGCCGCGAGCACGGTGTTTCTCAGCAGCATCGCCCGCGTCATCGGACCGACACCACCGATGCGCGGCGTCATATATCCCGCCACTTCGGCGACGTCGTCGGCGACGTCGGAGAGCAGTCGCCGCCCCTCAAATGAGGTTCCCGCGCCGACGACTGCGGCCCCGGGCTTCACCATGTCCTTCGTCACGAGCCCGGCCCTGCCGACGGCGGACACGATGACGTCGGCGCGGCGCGTGTACGCACCGATGTCCTTGACGCCGGTGTGCAAGGCGGTCACCGCGGCGTTGCAGTGCGGACGTTTCGACGAGAGCAACAACGCGAGCGGCCTCCCAATCGTGAGGCCGCGACCGATGACCACCGCGTTGCGGCCCTCGACGGGTACGTCGTGGTGCGCGAGCAACTCGACGATCCCCGCCGGCGTGTTGGGCAAGGGACCGTCGACACCGAGCACGAGCCGACCGAGGTTGACCGGATGGAGGCCGTCGACGTCTTTTCGCGGGTCGATCGCCAAGAGGGCGTCGAAGTCGTTGAGATGGGCTGGGAGCGGGACCTGCACCAAGAACGCGTCGATCGCCGGGTCGTCGTTGAAGCGACGCACGACCGCAAGAACGTCCTCGATCGTCGAGTCCCGGGGAAGATGCTCCCCGAACGACGCGATGCCCGCCGCCGCCGAATCCTCGTGTTTCAGCTCGACATAGCGCGCGCTGGCGGGATCGTCGCCGACGAGGACGGTGCCGAGCCCTGGCACGACGCCGCGGGACCGCATCTCGGCGACTTCGGCCGCGACCTCGGCGCGGATCTTTTCGGCGAGGGCGGCGCCGTCCAAGGTGACCGCGGTCATCGCACGCCGTCGCTCAATGGCGGAAGTGGCGTTCGCCGGTCATGACGAGCGCGACGTCGCGCTCGTCTGCGGCGGCGATGACTTCGTCGTCGCGCAATGAGCCGCCGGGTTCGACAACGACGCCCACCCCTGCATCACAGACGGCGTCGAGTCCGTCGCGGAACGGGAAGAACGCATCGCTCGCGCCCGCTCCTCCTTCGGCCCGGCCGGCGGCCTTCTCCTG
>JBAVUF010000040.1:0-8053 GCA_049696635.1 Acidimicrobiales bacterium
CGTTCTAGCAATTCGGCCTTCGTCATCCCTCCGAACTGCTGCTGAACGTTGGCGGCCTTCGACGGTCGAGCCGGCTCCTGCTTCGCTTCCTCCTCGGTCGCGACGCCCGATTCCTTCGCACGCGCCACGGAAGCCTCGAGGGCCGACATCAGATCGATGACGTTCGTCTTCGGCGGCGCCTCGTGGTGGATCACAACCTCCCGACCCTTGCGCTTTTCCTCGATCAGCGCCTCGACGCGGTCGCGATAGGTGTTCTTGTACTTGTCGGGTGTCCACTTCGTGCTCAGCGAGTTGACCAGTTGTTTCGCGATGTCAAGCTCGCGCCCTTTGAACTCGACGTTCTCAGGCAAGCTGTCGAGTTCGGACTTTGCGTCACGGATCTCGTCGCTGAAATACATCGTTTCGACGATCAACACGTCATCGCCCGGCCGCACCGCGACGAGGTATTCCTTGTCACGGAGGACGAAGGCTGCGATGCCGACTTTGGTCGTCTCACCCATCGCCTGACGCAAGAGCGCGTAGGCGCGATCCGAGCCCTTGCCTCGCGGCGCGAGGTAATAGGTCTGTCGGAAGTACATCGGGTCGATCTCGTCTAGATCGACGAAATCGGTGATCTCGATCAACTCCGAGCGCCCGGGAGCGGCTTCTTTGAGCTCTTCCTTGCTGAGCACGATGTACTCGTCGGGAGCGATCTCATAACCGCTCACGATGTCGTCGTTTTGGACCTCTTCGCCCGTCTCCTCGTCGACCTTCTTGTAGCGGATTCGGTGCGACGTGCCCTTATGGAGTTGATTGAAGTGCAGTGTCTGGTCGCGTGTCGCCGGGTACAAGCCGACTGGAACGTTCACCAGGCCGAAGCTGAGAAAGCCTGACCAAACCGAACGAGCCATCTTCGCTCCTATCCGTGCGTCGCGGGTGATGTGAAAACTCGAGCGCAGCGATCCGTCGCGGCGCGCACTAAGGCAGCTCAGTAGTCAAAAACGATCAGAAAGGATACGCCTTTTCTTTCCGATCAAACAATCGGCTATTGGCACCAGCGTCGTGACTTCGGCTTTCGCGGGCTGGAAGCCGCGTCATCCCGTCGCTGGAGCGGCGCTCTTCACGTCGGGGTGGTCGGTGCGCGACGTCGCCGCACGCGGAGGCGCGAGCGGCATCGCGCCCCCACGCGCGGCCTCGGGCACCGGCTTGCCGACGATCTGGTAGACGATCGAGCCGTCGACGGTTTCGTTCGCGACGAGGAGGTCGGCGAGCTTGTTCAGCTCGTCGCGATGCGCTTTCAACAAATCGACGGCACGTTGTTCGGCCTCGCGTAAAAGGCGTGACACTTCCTTGTCGATCTCGGCTTGCGTCTCCTCGGCGAACGGACGGGTCGTGAAGGCCTCGCCTCCTCCCCCGAGGAACGCCGAACCGCCGGACGGATAGCCGACGGGACCGAGCTTCGGCGACAAGCCGAACTCGCGCACCATCCGTATCGCGAGGTCGGTCGCCGAGGCGAGGTCGTTCGAGGCTCCGGTCGACCCCTGCCCGAACTCGACGAGCTCCGCGGCCCGACCAGCAAGCCGCACCGACAGCGTCGCGTGCAGATAGTCCTCGTTATAGAGATGGCGTTCGACGAGCGGCAACTGCTCGGTTACCCCGAGCGCCTGTCCCGCCGGAAGGATGGTCACCTTGGCGACGGGCTCCGCGTCGTCTTGCAGCGCCGCGACGAGCGCGTGTCCCGACTCGTGCACCGCAACGGACTGTTTCTCTTCCGGCAAGAGCACGTTCGACCCCTCGTGTCGGCCGAGGATGATGCGGTCGCGCGCCTCGTCGAAATCCTCCGCGGTGATCACCTCGCGGTTCGAGCGCACGGCGACGATCGCGGCCTCGTTGACGAGGTTGGCGAGGTCCGCTCCGGAGAACCCCGGTGTGCCGCGCGCCACCACTTCGAGGTCGACGCTCGGATCGAGATGCTTGTCGCGTGCGTGCACCTTCAGGATCGCCGCGCGCTCGGGGAGCGTCGGAAGCGGGATCGTCACCTGACGGTCGAACCTGCCGGGACGGAGCAGTGCCGGATCGAGCACCTCCGGCCGGTTCGTCGCGGCGAGGACGACGATGCCGGTGTCCGGGTCGAAGCCGTCCATCTCGGCCAAGAGCTGATTGAGCGTCTGCTCGCGTTCGTCGTTCGAGACGATCGCTCCCGCGCCGCCGCGCCGCTGGCCGATGGCGTCGATCTCGTCGACGAAGATGATCGCCGGTGCCCGCTTGCGTGCCTCGGAGAAAAGATCGCGGACGCGTGCCGCGCCGACGCCGACGAAAAGCTCGACGAAGCTCGAACCGGTAACCGAAAAGAACGGGACGCTCGCCTCCCCGGCGACGGCACGGGCCAGCAAGGTCTTCCCCGTCCCGGGGGGACCGACCATCAGCACGCCCCGCGGCGCCACGGCGCCGGCAGCTGCGTACCGCAGGGGGTGGCGCAGGAAGTCGACGACTTCGCGGATCTCGAGTTTCGCACCCTCGTACCCGGCGACGTCGGCGAAGGTCGTGTTCGGCCGCTCCTCGTCGAAGACCTTCGCCTTCGAACGACCAACTCCGAGGGCTCCTTGCAGCTGGCCGCCTGCGCGTTTCGAGAATCGCCACCAGATGAAGCCGATGATGATGAACGGCAGCAGCAAGATCACCCACGTCAGCACTTCGGCGCCGAAGGACGTGCTCGGTGATTTGGAAGTGATCTGGACTCCCGACGATTCGAGCCGCGTGAGTAACGGCGACCCTGCTTGGGGCGGGATGACGACGGTGTAGCTCTTCCCGTTCGTCAATGTTCCCGAGGCGCTGCCCGTCGTCTGCGGGATCGTCACCGTCTTCACCTTGTGTGCAGAGACGTCCGAGAGAAAGCGCGAGTACGTGAGGGTGACCGGCCCCGGGCCGACGCGCGTTGCGGGAAGGATGAAGAAAAGGACGAGGAAGGCGGCGAGCGCGATCAGCCATAGGTAATGCCGCCATGCTGGGGGCGCAGGCGGCGCCGTCGGCGTCCCCTTGTTTCCCTGAGGCGGAGAATTGGCTGGTCTCGTCATCGATCATCCCCTGTCGCCGGCGCCGGCGACGCTGCCAGCCGGCGACCTCAGTTTGACCCGAAAGCCGCGCCGCCGTCGCATCGACGGTTCCGTCGCGCCTTTTCAGACCAGCTAAGGCTTGGCAAAGAAGCGCCGGGGTAGATCGTCTGCAGAGACTCGCAGATCTCCCGAGGAGCCGACCAGAGGGAAGGGTCAGGTCCGCGCGAGTGCGTTGGCTCGCCGGACAAGATCTCTTTCCTTCTCCTTCACCGTTGCGGTAAGCCGAGGGCAGATGCCAGCGCGAACCTCCCGATCAGATCGGTCGACGAAAGCAGCCTTCGAGAGCGACGCACGCGCTGTGGAGCGCGACGCACTCACGGTGGAGCGCGACGCACGCGCGATCGAGCCGCGGACGTGGTTCCGCCGAGTTGCGCAGGTCGGGCTTCTGGCACGGGCCGTGATCTACCTCGTCCTTGCTGGACTTGCCCTCGAGCTGGCAACGAGGGGCCGGTCCTTCGCCCAGGCGGACACCGACGGCGCGTTCGTGGCGATCGCCCGCCAGCGGGGTGGGCCGTTTCTGCTCGTAGTTCTCGCTTCCGGCTGCGTCGCGTACGCCGTCTGGCGGCTCGTACAAGCGATCGCCGGTGGAGCCGTCGACGATCGAGTCGCGCGTTGGACACGCCTGGGACGCGCCGCGAGTGGAGCGCTCTACCTCCTCCTCAGTGCCGAGGCGCTCGAGCTCCGGGCGGGCACTGCGACGGGAAGCATCTCGTCTCGTCCTGAGCCACTGGTCGCCCGGGTGCTGGTGTGGCCGGTCGGTCCGGAAGTCATCGGTCTCGTCGCGATCGCGATCGCGACGAGCGGTGTTGCGCTCGGCGTTTGGGGATTCCTCCACGATTACAGAAAGGTCATCGACGCGCCGCGGCTCGGGCGGTATTTCGGCCTCGCGCGAGCATCCGGCGCCGCGGGTGACGGCACACGGGGTCTTCTCCTCGTGATCGGCGCGTCTTATCTGTTCTTCGCCGCCGTCACCGACAACCCAACGCGATCGATGGGACTCGGGCACGCTCTGCAGGCACTGGTGCACGAACCGCTAGGTCCCGAACTGCTCGGCGTCCTCGGAGCCGGACTCGCGGCCTTCTCGGGCTATTCGGTGATCGAAGCCTTATACCGTCGATCGGCCGTCTGACGGCGGCCACCCAGGCGCCGCCGACGTCCGGTACTGCGCTCAGCTATCGGTCGGCCGCGGCCGCCTTTTCCACGGCCGAGGAAACCGCCGGAACGACGGCGGGATTGAACACGGTCGGGATGATGTAGGCGGGCGAGAGCTCCTCGTTGCTCACGACCGCCGCAAGCGCTCGACCGGCCGAGAGCTCCATCTCCTCGGTGATCTTGTGTGCGCCGACGTTGAGCAGTCCGCGGAAAAGTCCCGGGAAGACGAGCACGTTGTTGATCTGGTTCGGCTCGTCGCTGCGCCCCGTCGCGACGACCGCCGCGTGGCGGCGAGCGACGTGACTGTCGACCTCGGGGACGGGGTTCGCGAGGGCGAAGACGATCGCGTCCTTCGCCATCGAGGCGACCTCTTCTTCTGAAACGACGTTTGGACCCGAGACGCCGATGAGCACGTCGGCACCGCGCAAGGCCGCGGCAAGATCGCCTTTCAGATTGAAAGAGTTCGTCTCCCCGGCAATCTCACGTCGCACGTCATCGAGGTCAGGCATGTCCCTCGTCAGGATTCCTTTCCGGCCGACCGGCGTGATGTCGCCGACCCCTTCGGCGAGGAGGAGCTTCGTGATCGCGACTCCCGCCGCGCCGATGCCCAAGATCACGACGCGAAGGTCTTTCATCTTCTTGTTCACGACACGCAGCGCGTTCTGCAACGCGGCGAAGACGACGATCGCGGTCCCGTGCTGGTCGTCGTGGAAAACCGGGATGTCAAGCGACTTGCGAAGCCGCGCCTCGACATCGAAACAGCGGGGCGCGGCGATGTCTTCGAGATTGATCCCGCCGTAAACAGGGGAGATCGCTTCGACCACGCGGACGATCTCGTCGGTGTCCTGTGTAGCGAGGCAGACGGGCCAGGCGTCGACGTCGGCGAATCGCTTGAACAAAAGCGCCTTACCTTCCATGACGGGAAGCGCCGCTTCGGGTCCGATGTTGCCCAGTCCGAGCACCGCGGATCCGTCGGTAACGACGGCAACGGTGTTCCGCTTGATCGTCAGATTGCGTGCCGCCGCGTGGTCCTTCGCGATCGCGAGCGAAACCCGAGCAACCCCGGGCGTGTACGCCATGGAAAGGTCGTCTCGTGTCCGCAAGGGGACCCTTGGGGTCACCGACAGCACCCCTCCGAGGTGCATGAGCAGGGTCCGATCACTCATGGCACGCACGTGCGCACCTTCGACGCTGTCGACGGCGTCGTGTAGGCGCTGCGCGTGGTCGTCGTTGACGGCGTTGCACGTCAGATCGACGATGAAGCCGCCTCCGCCGGGTTCGACGACGTCCAGCGCGGTGACGACCCCGCCCGCGTCGCCTACCGCCGTCGTGATCGCCCCGATGAGGCGCGGGTCATCGAGGTCGACTCGCATCGTCACCGAGAACGAAGCACTCGGGTACATGAAACCTGACCTTTCTCGTCGTCTCTTTCCCGAGCGTACGGGGAGCGGCCCATATCTGGCCACAGGCGCTCGGCCAACGGTGGGGAGTCTTCGCACGTCGGGTGACCTTCGGCCCTTCTCAGCTCCGAGCCCCAGGTGTGGCATGGAGTTGTGGACCGCGTGTCGGCGACCACTGGCGCCTGCGAGTCGTGGAGGCGATGGCGATGACCGGAGCAACGGATTTCCAACAGACGTTTGGCAGGGCGCTCCTCACCCGATCCGAGTCGAATAAGGACGGTCGCCTTCACAAACGACGAACGCGAGTCGCTTGGCCTACGCGGCCTGCTCCCCTGGCGAGTGACGTCGATCGAGGAGCAGATGTCCCTCGAGCTCGAGCACCTGCGCCGCAAGAGCGACGACATCGAGCGGTACATCGGGCTCGCGGCGCTGCGCGGCCGAAACGAGACGCTGTTCTTCCGCCTGCTCGTCGAGCATCTCGAAGAGCTGGCTCCGATCGTCTACACGCCCACGGTAGGACGGGCATGTCGTGAGTTCAGCCACGTGATGCGCCGCCCGCGTGGGTTGTGGATCACGCCGGAGGACATCGATCACATCCCAGAGCTACTCCACAACAGCGGCCAAGACGACGTCCGCCTCATCGTCGCTACCGACAACGAGCGGATCCTCGGTCTCGGCGATCAGGGAGCGGGAGGCATGGGGATCCCGATCGGCAAGCTCGAGCTCTACACCGCCGGTGCCGGCGTCCATCCGAACCTCACGCTGCCGATATCGCTCGACTGTGGGACGGACAACGAGGACCTGCGTGACGACCCGCTCTACCTTGGGTATCCGAAACCGCGGCTGCGCGGCGCCGCCTACGACGAGTTCATCGAAGCCTTCGTCGAGGCAGTCATCGAGGTCCACCCGCACGCGCTGTTGCAGTGGGAGGACTTCAAGCAGCAGAACGCCTTCCGGCTCCTCAATCGCTACCGCGACCGGCTCGCGAGCTTCAACGATGACATCGAGGGCACCGCCGCGGTCGTCCTCGGAGGAATCCTCGCCGCGCTCCGCCAAAGCGGCGAGAGGCTCGTCGACCAGCGACTCGTCTTCCTCGGTGCCGGTGCCGCATGCATCGGCATCGCCCGGCTCGTGCGCGACGCCATGATCGAAGAGGGAATTTCGCCTACATCGGCAAACGAGGCGATCGTGTTGATCGATTCACACGGTCCGGTCACCCTCGAACGCGGAGATCTCGACGAGTTCAAGCGCGAGTTCGCGATCTCGCCTTCGCGAGCAAGGACGCTCGGAATCGATCTCGGTGGCTCGTACGAGCTCGACGACGTCGTCGCGCGAATGCGGCCGACAATTCTCATCGGCGCGACCGGCGTCCCCGGCTCGTTTACCGAGCGCGCTCTTCGAGCGATGTCGCAGAGTGTTGACAACCCGATCGTCTTCGCGCTTTCGAACCCGACTGCGAACTGCGAAGCGACCCCTGAGCAGATTCTCGATTGGACCGACGGGCGCGCGCTCGTCGCGACAGGCAGTCCTTTTGATCCCGTCGAGATCGACGGGCGGACGCGTATCGTCGGCCAGGCGAACAACGTCTACGTCTTCCCGGGCATCGGTCTCGGGGCGATCGTGACCCGCACGCGGGAAATGACGGGCGACATGTTCCTCGCCGCAGCGAAGACGCTCTCCCTCGCGGTTACCGACGACCGCCTCGCGGCTGGTGCGATCTATCCGCCTCTCGACGACCTGCGGACGATCTCCCGGCGCATTGCCATCGCAGTCGCCGAACGCGCCCGAGACGCCGGACGGGCGCGGATCGTCGGGCATACCGAGATCGAACACGACGTCGACGCGCAGATGTGGTTCCCCGACTATCAGCGCGACATCACGGAATCGCGCAATCGCTGAGGCAACGCACTGGATTTCTGCCGCTTCGGTTCGCGTCACCGTGATCGGCCGGGCTGATACACCCTGGCGCTATGGTGCGGCCCCTCGAAGGTCGTCTCGACGCCTTCCTCGCTCCGTTGGATTCGGGGAAAGGAACTGGTGTTGCGACAGTGTTCTGACCGGCGGGCGCTCGCGGTCGTTCTCAGCGCCCTCCCCTCGTACCTGGCCTTGTACGAAGAGGTTTCGGCGCGTGCGCGAGAGGACTTCTCCGTTGCGGCCTTCTTCGCGGAGGTCGCTCGCGAAGCCGATGCGTTGCTCTGCGGATCGCGCGATCACGAAGACGAACAACGGCTCGAGCGCATCGCCGAGACTCTCGAGGTCGTCGTCACCGAGCCTCGCGTCGACGCGCCGCCACTGCTAGACGCCTTCTTTTCGGCGCTATCGCCCGCCGGGCGTGCCCGGATCGTCGCCTACCTCGGCCCCGATTCCTCGCACCTGACGGAGCACACGGCGGCGCAGGACGCCGAGATC
>JBAVUF010000041.1:0-3056 GCA_049696635.1 Acidimicrobiales bacterium
CGATCAGGAGTTCAATAAGGGTGAAACCCTCCTCTTCCTGCGCGTCGTCGGCTTTTGTTCGGTGCAGCTTCATAAAGGCTTTCTTCACGGCGGTTAGCCCCCTTGTAGATGTGTCATCCGACACACCTCTAACGGCACCAGACTCGTCGATCATTAGGGCCAGAACCCCGAAATTTGACCGAACTAATCGACGTCGCGGAGTGAGTGAATCCGCTCGCACGAACGTGGCGCGAACCACCAGGTTGCGGGCTCAGGTCGGGTCGATCCTCGTAACTAACCGGAGCGTGTGATTGACCAATGTGACGCTCCCTGGTCAAGGCACATTCGACGTGACGCGGTGCGTAACGCGTGCCTTCGCGAGCAAAAGGCATATTCCCGCAAGTTCAGTCTCCCGCCCCGCGATTCGGACGGCGAGGCTATCCGGAACTGACGTTGACCTGGCGGTAAATCCCATACATGGCCGAGATGAGAGCGATCGCGACGAACCCGACGATAACCCCCATGACGACGATGATGATCGGTTCGAACAGGGCCGTGAACTTCTTCAGCTTGAAGTCGAGTTCTCGCTCGTAGTAGTCAGCAGCGACCTGCAGCTGGTCCTCGAGGGTTCCGGTTACTTCGCCGACCCGGATCATCTGGCGAGCGGCCAGGGGGAAGATGCCGGAGCTCTCCACAGGCTCCGCAAGGCCCCGCCCCTCGATCATCTCGGCGCGGACGTGTTCGAGTCCCTTCTTGAAGACGTCATTCGAGACCGATTGTGAGGTGACTTCCATCGCGTCGGGAAGCGGAACGCCGGTTTCGGACATCGAGGCGAGGATGCGACAGATGCGCTCGACGAGGATGTGAACGACGAGATCACCGGCGACCGGAATCTTTAACACGACCGAGTCGAGCAGCGCGCGACCCCGCTTTGAGCGGAACGTCGCGACGAAGGCGATGATGATCGCCGCGATCGCTCCGAGGAGCACCGCATAGTGGCCCGAGATGAAATTTGTGATCGCGAGGAGCATTCGGGTGACGAGCGGCAGCTTGGCGTTTAGTTGGGAGAAGAAGGTCTTGAATTTGGGTAGGACGAATGTGGCGAGAATCACGACGACGACGATCGCCATGCAGAGCACGATCATGGGGTAGATCAGCGCGCTCGTGATCTTTTTCTTCGCTTCGAGGTCGCGCTCCATGTAGTCGGCGAGTTGAACTAGAACCGAGTCTAAGTTGCCGGAGAGCTCGGCGGACTCGAGCATGCCGACGAAGTAGAGGGGAAATGCCTCGGGGTGTCCGCGGGCGGTTCGAGCGAACGATTCACCGCCTTGCAGCGAGGTGCTCATCTCCGCGAGCGTTTTTTTGAAGAGCTTGTCGGTGGTGTCGTTTTCGATGATCTCAAGTGCGTCGATGATCGGGATCCCTGAGCGGATGAACACCCCGAGCTGGCGTGAGAAGGCCATGACGAGCTGGGCCTTGACCTTCTTCCGGGTGAGCTCGAAATCGAGCAGGGTCTTCCTCTGTTCGATCGCGACAGGTTGGAGACCTAAACTCGAAATCTCGAGTCGGGCGACGCCGGCGGTCGAAGCCGAGAGCATCCCCGAAACGGTGTTACCGAGCTTGTCGATCGCCGTGTACTTGTATTTGGTGTGCGCCATCTCCCGTCCTTACAGCGTGTAGATGCTTCGCATCACCTCGGCGATCGTCGTCACGTCTTGTGAGACGAGTTCGATCGCCTGCTGGCGTAGCGAGCGCATCCCTTCCTGTTTCGCGGCCGTTCTGAACTGGTCGTCGGTCGCATTGGCGATGATCAGCCGCTTGATCGCTCCCGTCACCATGAGCAACTCGTAGACACCGATGCGCTCCTGGTATCCGGTCTGCGCGCAGAAGTTGCAGCCCGCTCCGCGCAAGAAGACGGTTTTTTCGGGACCATCGGACTCCTCGTAGAAGGCGAGCTCCTCGGCGGTCGGTCGGTACGGCGTCTTGCAGGCAGGGCACGTTCGGCGGACGAGGCGCTGGCTTATGACGGCGATCATCGACGCGGCGACGAGGAATGGCTCGACGCCCATGTCATAGAAGCGGAGAAGTGCGGTGACGGCATCGGTCGCGTGTAGCGAGGAGAGCACCAAGTGACCGGTCATCGCTGATTGCACAGCGATGCGCGCCGTTTCGACATCTCGGATCTCTCCGACGAGGATGACGTCGGGGTCCTGTCTGAGGATCGACTTCAGTCCCGTGGCGAAGGTGAGACCTGCCTGTTCGTTCGTCTGGATCTGGTTCATCGAAGAAAAGACGTATTCGACCGGGTCCTCGATCGTCATAATGTTGCGCGAGGTCTCGTTGAGCTCGTTCAAACTCGCGTAGAGGGTCGTGGTTTTGCCGCTCCCAGTCGGGCCGGCGCACACGATCATGCCGAACGGCACCCTGATGGCTTCCGCGTACTGGCTCAGGAAATCGTGCGGCATACCGAGGCGAGACAAAGTCAGGACCGATTTCGTTTTGTCGAGGATCCGCATGACGCACGTCTCCCCGAAGATCGTCGACACCGTTGAGACGCGGACGTCGACCCCGCGGTTGTCGATGTTCGCCGTGAACTGGCCGTCTTGCGGTCGGCGCTTTTCGACGATGTTCATGTCCGCCATGATCTTGATGCGGTTGACAAGACCGATACCCATTGCCGGCGGTAGCGCCAGCATGTCTTTCATGACGCCGTCGATTCGGTAGCGGACGCGCATTCCGTCTTCTTGAGGCTCGAGGTGTACATCCGAGGCACGGTCACGGAGGGCTTGCGTGAGGATCCTGTTCACGACGCGGACGACCGGCGCGTCGTCGGCGATCGTCTCGACCTCGGGTGTTTCGGGGGCGCGACGACGTCCCGTTTCGATCGTCTCGAAGACCTCGACGAGGGAGGTGACGTCTCCGAGCGCGACGTAGCTAGCGTCGATCGCCTGGCGAACGTCGCTGAGCGGTACGAGCATCATGTGGATCGACTTGTGTGTCGTCTCTGTGAGCAGGCGTTCGAGGGCGTCGCTCGGCTCGGCGACGGCGACAAAGAGGTCATCCCCGCTCAGAGATAT
>JBAVUF010000042.1:0-1680 GCA_049696635.1 Acidimicrobiales bacterium
TGAAGATGGAAAAGGAGATCCTGGGAAAAGCCGCGGCCTTCTTCGCCAACGAGAGCAACTACCGCTCGCGCTGACCTTCGCCTTCATCGAGGCGGAGAAGGCGAACTACCCGGTCGTCGTCTTGTGCCGCACCCTTCAGGTGTCGACGTCGGGCTTTTATGACTGGCGGCAACGCCGAGAGCACCCGTCCCAGCGCACCTCGACCGACGAGTTCTTGGTGGGCCTGATCAAACAGATCCACGACGCCTCCCGGGGCACCTATGGTTCACCGCGCGTCCACGCCGAGCTGCGATTAGGCGAGGGCATCCACGTCGGTGAAAAGCGTGTCGCCCGCCTCATGCGCACAGCCGGCATCGAGGGGATCTATCGCCGCCGGCACAGAAAGGGAACGACGAGGCGCGATCCTCGTCACCAGCCTCAAGACGACCTCGTCTGCCGGAAGTTCACCGTCGAGCGTCCCGATGCGCTCTGGGTGGGCGACGTCACCGAGCATCCGACGACAGAGGGCAAGGTCTATCTGGCGACGGTGCTCGACGCTTACTCGCGACGGGTGATCGGCTGGTCGATCGCCGATCACCTGCGCACCGAGCTCGTCGTCGACGCATTGCAGATGGCGGTCTGGCGACGGAACGACCGGTCGGATCAGACGGTGATGCACACCGACCACGGATCCCAATACACGTCCTGGGCCTTCGGACGAAGACTGCGGGCGGCAGGGATCTTGGGCTCGATGGGTTCGATCGGCGACGCCTTCGACAACGCGATGGCCGAGAGCTTTTTTGGCACGCTCCAGCTCGAGCTGCTCGACCGCCACACCTGGGCGACGCGACGTGAGCTCGCGAATGCGATCTTCGAGTACATCGAGGCCTTCTACAACCCGCGCAGAAGACATTCGTCGATCGGTGATCTCAGTCCGGTCGACTTCGAATCCCGTTACACCGACGCCGCAGTCGCGGCATGATCACCACAGCCAACCTGTCCGGAGAAGCGGGGGAAGCTCAGTTGATCGATGCGACCTGATCAGGAGTCGCCACTGACACATAGAGATTTGCAACGCCGAGAGATCCGTCGGATCCGATGTAGTTGGCGGTCAGTTCATAAGTGCCAGAGTTTGCGAAGGCGTACTGGCACTGGGCTTGGTACACCGACCCGTTGAGGGCGACTGGCACGAATGTGCAGCCGGAGAGTTGCTGTCCGTTGATCGAGTACGTCAGACTTGGGGAGCGGGCTCCGAAACATTCGAAATTAGATAGACGGAATCGCCCGGTTGAGCGTAGATACTCGGCAACGGCGGCAAACCATCGAATGCGAAGGCGAGTCCGTCGGCAAGGAGGGTCGTATCCAAGACCCCGTCGGTGATCGTCGCCGGCGCCGCCCACGTTTGGATGAACGTGGTCCGTTTCGCTACGGAACCAAATCTCCCAAGGACCACAAGCCGAACGCCTATTGACTGAGCCGCATCGGTTTGGTTCGGAGGCACGTCAAACGTACGACTCTGAACGTCATGAGGGCAGCCAAATCGCTGTGACGGAATACCGTCCCCGACTGACAATACGCAGGTGCGTCCGTGAAGCACGACGGCTCGAACCGTCAGCGTGCCGCCGTCAGAAAGGACGGTGCTCGGTTGGACGGACAAACTCTTGATTTGCGGTCGCACCTTGTGAACCGCCGCCGACGATG
>JBAVUF010000043.1:0-2719 GCA_049696635.1 Acidimicrobiales bacterium
AGATCCTGCAGCACGTCGGCGCGGTGGATGCGATGGAGTTCGACATCAACCCCTATTGGCATACCCTTATCACCTACACCCACGGACCTGATCTCGTGCCGACAATGGTCGAGCCCCAGCCAAATCAACCCGCCACCCGCTACCTCGTCCCCGACGATCGAGACTTCTTCGCCGTTTACCGACGTTTACCCGGTCCGATCACTGTCCCGTTCAAGTAGGCATTCGCGACTTTGTCGAGGACACGACGCCGGCACCGATTCGCGCGAGCGAGTGGCCAATGGGGTCGTACGTGTCGGCGTTATCGAGACTGGCTGAGGCGGGGGCGACTGAGTAACAACGTTGCTGGCGGTCATCGTCACCCGAAAGTCATCTTTCTGTTCGCACCGCTTTCGAGTTCGAAAGGAGGACTTTTTGGAGTGGAATGCCAAGCGTCGCATGACTCGTTCGCCCTAGCCACGGTGATCGCACGACTAGCTTCCACCTCGGTGCACCCCAAGCCAAGACATCGCGGGGTAGGACCTTCCTGCCACATCGGTGGGTTCACTCGAGAGCGCAAGAGGCTTCGACTTCTCGAAAGTGGACTCCCCGTGCTCTGCGCGATGGCCCTTCTCGTCCCGGCGGCCTCGCTGGCATCGGCGGTGGGCGGACTCGGTTCGTTCAATCCCGTCACAGAGGTTCACTGCGACTTCGTCGATTCGTCGCGGTCCGTACCCGACTATGCGACGCAGCCCCCGTCCGTCGCCTCCAAGGTCCGCTCACTGCCGACAACTATCTGGCTCCCGCCCTCCGGCGCGCCGGACCTCTCCCGTCCGCTCGTTCTCTTCGCCGCCGGCTACGACTCCTACCCAGGCGTGTATGCACCGCTCCTCGCGGCGTGGGCAAGAGCAGGCTTTGTCGTTGCAGCGCCCACATTCCCCGATGAAAACCCGGCGGCGGTCGCCGCCCAGCGGACCAACACCGAGGGCGATCTGGCGAATGAACCTGCAGACCTCGCCTACGTTGGGCACGCTCTCGAACGGGCGTCGGCGCGTCGCGCCGGGATCTGCCCGAGGGTATTCGGGATGATCGAACCGCACGTGCTCGTCGTCGCGGGACACTCAGACGGCGCAACCGCGGCGGCGCTCTTCGCGTTCGGCACCGGCTCGGATCCACAGGGCGTACCAGAATCGGTCCTCCGCGCAGGGTTTTCTCTGCGCGCCGCGCTAATTTTCTCGGGCGCCGAAGACGGTCTTGGTACCTACGGCGCTCCGTACCCCCATCTGCCACTATTCATGGTCCAAAGCGCGGGAGATCATTGCAATCCCGAACGCGATGCCGTTGCCCTCTATCGGGCGCTTCACGTAGACGAACGGTTCTTCCTTCTCTTGCGGACCGCCCAACATCGATCGCCGTTCGACGGGACTGACAAACCGGCGTTCAACCTCGTAACCGCGACCTCAATTCGATTCCTGCGCCTCTCGGTACGGGAAGCGCGCATCGGTGCCGGCTTTGTCGCGTACGGCGACCGAGACCCCGCTGTCGGAGCTGTCTACACCGTCGCGCCGGTTACGCCCGTACTCACTCCGAATTGCGGCCCGTCGTAGAGCTCGCAGGCCTAGACCGGCCAGGAGCTGGCGCGGCCCGCGAGTCCCTGAACGAGCGAGCTGATGGCGCGGGCTTAGCGACGGTCGCGGACCCGATTCAACCGCGAGTCGGATACCGCGACGCGTGGAACCCGAGCCAGGGTTCGACGTGAGTCGGTACGGTTGTCTATGAGCAGCCCGCGAGTCCCCGGTGGGGTGGTGCACAAGCTTCCAGGAGACCTACGAAAGGCGCTGATCGTCAAACCCACGGCTCTCGATGCCTGGAAAGACATTTCGCCTCTGGCGCGCAACGAGTTCATCTGCTGGGTCGAAGATGCCAAGCAGGAGACGACCCGAAGACGCCGCATTCGCCGGACCCAAGAGGAGCTAGAGGAAGGCCAGCGTCGGCCGTGTTGTTGGCCAGGGTGCAAGCATCGCGAGCGCACCGGCAGGTAGCAGGGTTCAGTAGCAACTGAGTAGCAAGACACGCGCCGCACACACTTGCGCGAGTTGAAGTGGATCGCTCCTGCGCCCCAAGACGAACGTTGAATCGTCGGTGGTTACTGCTGCATCCGAAAGCGTTTGCATGCTTTGGAGTCGCCCATTGGCGGGGTGCGCATTTCGGTGAATCCGTACACCCAGTTCGGTGTTTTCGAACAGGTCGTGTCGGAGGCCGCCTAGCGGCCGACGGTGACCAAACCCCGGAGCGCACCTCCTTCATGGTGAACGATCTTCAGTGTGTTGAGATATTGGCACGACGATCGAACGCGTGGCCATGTCGTCGTGAGCGACACCGTCATTTCGTTCGCTTCGCGCTTTCGGTCTGAGCGGTCCGGCGCATCGAGTCGCCGATGAGCTCGATGCGGTTCACGCGTTCGAGCAGCCGATCCAAGACGGCGTCGGCGATGGTCGCGTCGCCGAGCGCCTCGTGCCAGTTGGCGACGGGGAGCTGGCTCGTGATGATCGTCGATCGCAGCTGGACACGGTCCTCGACGATCTCGAGCAGGTCCGCCGCCTGATCGGCGCTGAGCGACCGGATGAGGAAGTCGTCGACGACGAGGATCTCGACGCGGGCGAAGCTTGCCATGAGCCGCGCCAGGCGGCCATCGGCGCGTGCGATGGCGAGCTCGTCGAACATCCGTGGCGCGCGCAGATAC
>JBAVUF010000044.1:0-4337 GCA_049696635.1 Acidimicrobiales bacterium
CGCAACGACGGCGCTCGCCGGCGGACTTGCCGGCGCGACGGGTAGCTCCCTTGCGCACAAGCCCGCGGCCGTGAACGCGCCATCGGGAAGTGGCGTCAGCTTCTCGGGGATCTCCCGCGCCGAATGCGCTGCCAACCGTCAGGCGGGGACGATCATCTACCTCTCGGGCTACGACTACGTTCCCGCCGTTTCGATCGGCGACGTCATCAACGCCCAGGCACGGGGCTATTTCAAGGACATGTGCCTCCACGTCATCTTGAAACCCGGCCTCAGCACGGACGACGTCGCCCTCGTGAGCGCCGACCGGGTGCAGATCAGTGGACTCGGTTCCGACAGCGAGGTTCTCGCCGCGCGGGCGAAGGGCGCCAACCTCCTCGGGGTCCTCACCTATGGGCACACCGCGGTCACCGAGCTCATCACAGCGGGAAATCTCAAGGTCAGCCGGCTCACGCAACTCGACGGCAAGACGATCGGCATCAAGGGCGCCATCCCCTACGAAGTGGAAGCGATGCTCGTGAAATCGGGAGTCAAGCTCGCCTCCCTCCATCAGGTCGAAGTCGGCTACGACCCGGCGATCATCGATCAGGGACGGATCCAGGCGCTTCCGGTTTACAAGTCAGCCGAGCCGCGCGAACTGAACGCGCTCGGGTTGAAGTACAAGGTGTGGAACCCGACGAACTACGGCGTGGCGGCCTCTTTCGGCGTCCTCATCGTGAACTCGACCTTCGCGCGGCGTCATCCGAGCGCGGTCGCCGACTTCCTCCGCGCCGACCTCGAGGGATTCCTGTGGGGACTCGGGCACAAACAACAGACGGTCGCGTATGCGGAAAAGCTCCTCGACCCGGCCCTCGGGGAGTCGACACCCATCGCGCTCTTCCGCTGGCGAGTCGAGTCGGGACTCGTCCTCAAATACACGCCGAAGGGCGAACCGATCGGTGACATCGATTACGCCCTGATCGGTCGCGAATACGCGCAGGACATCCAGCTCCGTCTGATTCGCGCCGGCGTCAACATCCAGTCAGCCTTCGACCCCTCGTTCTTGCGGGTGATCTACCGCGGCACGACGCTCATCTGGCCGAAGAAGTTTGGCTGATCGCCCGTCTCGCGCGCCTCATCTCTGGCCGCGCGTCGCCGCGCCGCCGAGGTACCCGGGCTTTGGATCAGTTCGCGGAGGCCGCCCGCTTTTTTTCCAGTCGTTCGGCGAGGTGCGCCGGTAATTCGGCGTAGTGGTCGAAGGTTGCGGCGAAGCGACCTCGTCCTCCGGTCAACGAGCGCAGGTCGGCGGCGTACCGGCCGAGCTCGCTTTCGGGAACGAGCGCTTCGATCGTCTGCTCCTCTGTGCCGTCCGCCGAGCTTCCAAGCACGCGACCGCGACGCGAGTTGAGGTCGCCGAGCACATCACCTTGGAACCGCATCGGGCAGGTGACGACGACCTTATCGATCGGCTCGAGGGCGACTGGAGCTGCTTTTTCGAAAGCGAGCCCGAAGCCGAGCGCACCCGCCATCTCAAAGCTCGCCTCCGAGGAGTCGACGGTGTGGTACTTGCCGTCATCGCAGGTGACGCGGACGTCGACGACCGGGAAGCCGAAGTGGCCGCCTTGACCCATCGCCCGCCGCACGCCCTTTTCCACGGCGGGGATGAACTGACGCGGGATCGCGCCACCGACGATCTTGTCGACGAACTCGAATCCGCCGCCGCGGTCGAGCGGCTCGACGATCAAGTGGACGACGCCGAACTGTCCGTGTCCGCCGGTCTGCTTCTTGTGCCGCCCTTCCGCGTCGGCCGGCTTCGTGATCGTCTCCCGGAAGGGCACGCGGAGTTCTTCGAGCTCGAGATCGACCGTGAATTTGCGGTGCAGACGCTCACAGGTCACCTGGATGTGCGTCTCGCCCATCCCGGAGAGCACCGTCTGATGCGTTTCGTCGTTGCGGCGCACCGAGATCGAGGGATCCTCTTCTTGCAGGCGCTGGAGACCAGTCATCATCCGGTCCTCGTCGCCGGCGGTCCGCGGTCGCGCGGCGATCGAATACATCGGCGTCGTCGGCTCGGGGAACGCGATGACGACGGGGGAGCCCTTCGGTGCAAGCGTGTCCCCGGTCCTCGTCTCGGCGAGCTTCGGAACGGCGACGATGTCGCCGGCGAGCGCGTGGGGGACCGGGGTCGTTTCCTTGCCGCGGATCGTCTCCAACACGTGCAGGCGTTCTTCAGCGCGCGTGCGCGGATTGAACAGCACGATGTCGGGTTTCAACGTCCCGGAGACCACCTGGACGAGCGAGATGCGCCCGACGAAAGGGTCGAGGGTCGTCTTGAACACCCGCGCAAGTGGCTCTGCACTTGCGTCGTCGCCGATCTCGATGACCTTATCCCCGGCTCGGGCGCGCACCTTGCGATTCGGCGGGATCTCGGTGATAAAGGTGAGGAGTCGGTCGAGACCCACCCCACCCACCGCGGACCCGCACAGCACCGGATACACCGTCCCTGCTGCCACGCCGTCGGCGAGCGTCGATTCGAGCTCGGCCGCCGAAGGAACGTCACCTTCCAAGTAGCGCTCCATCATCGAGTCGTCGGCGACGACGATCCCCTCGACGAGGTTGTCACGCACGCGGTGCTCAAGCTCGGCCATGTCGTCGGGGATGGGTGCGCTCGAGCGCTTGCCGGCCTCATAGAGGATCGCCTCGTCGGCGAGAAGATCCGCGACCCCCTTGAACGCCGCTTCGTGACCGATCGGCAACTCCAAGGGCGCGATCCCCGCGCCAAACCTCTCGCGGAGCGAATCGAGGGTCTGGGTGAAGTCAGCCCGCTCGCGATCGAGTTTGTTGATGAACACGACGCGCGGCAGGTTCCGGGACTCCGCGAGTCGCCAGACCGCTTCGGTTTGCACTTCGACGCCGTCGACCGCCGAGACGACGAGCACGGCGACATCGCAGACATCGAGTGCGAGCTCGACTTCACCGACGAAGTCCGCGAAACCGGGTGTGTCGATGACGTTGACCTTGAAGCCATCCCAGTCGAGCGGCGCGATTGCCAAGGAGACCGACATATGGCGTTTGACTTCTTCGGGCTCGAAGTCGGACACGGTCGTTCCGTCCTCGACGCGCCCTTGACGTGTGATCGCGCCCGAGAGGTGGAGGAGCGATTCGGCCAGCGTCGTCTTTCCGGATCCTCCGTGTCCGATCAGCGCGACGTTACGGATCTGCTTCGGCGAACTGATGGCCAACGTCCGCACCTCCTTGTCCGGAACCGTGCGTTCGGATCCCGCATCGTACGCTGGCGCTTTGTCGGTGGCGAGAGCGTCGGAGGCCGCGTTGGCAAAGGTCGCAGTGGGGGCGTACGCGCCGGAGTTCTCCCTCGTCGACGAATCCGGAACGACCCGCAGCCTGAACGAATTCCTCGCCCGAGGTCCGCTCGTGCTGTTCTTTTACCCGGCGGCGATGACCGCGGGCTGCACCGCCGAGTGCCGGCACTTTCGTGACGTCGGCCCCGAATTCGAGGCGCTCGGCGTGCAACGAGCCGGGATCAGCCGCGACTCGGTGGAACGACAGCTTGAGTTCTCGCAGCGAAACGCGTTTGACTACCCGCTGTTATCGGATCCCGACGGTGTCGTCGCCGACGCGTACGGCACCAGGCGAAACTCGGCGATCGTCCCAACGCGGCGGTGGACATTCGTCGTCGACATCGATCGACGTGTGCTCGGGGTGATCAAGAGCGAAACCCGGATGCGCTCCCACGCCGATCGGGCGCTCGAGGTGCTCCGCGCCCGCACCCGCTGAACAGGTCAGGAAGCGTCATCCGACATCTCAACTTGACTGGTCCTGCGGTTAAACACGGGCTTGCCGACCCACCCCCTATTTCGGTGAAGCGATGCGCGGCCGACGGGTCCTGATCGACATCACACCGCTGCGACGGTCGGCGAACTTCCGCCGGCTGTGGTCGGGGTACCTCGTCTCGCAGTTCGGCTCCCAGATCACCGTCGTCGCGGTGCCTTACCAGGTGTACCACCTCACGCACTCGACACTCGACGTCGGGCTCGTGAGCCTCGCCCAGCTCGGGCCGCTCCTTTTCGGCTCCCTTGGTGGCGGAACGCTCGCCGACCGCGTCAATCGCCGCAAGCTCCTCGTCGCCACACAGTCGCTGTTAGCCGCGACGAGTGTCGTGTTGGCCGTCAACGCCGCACTCGGCCGTCCACAGCTGTGGGTCGTCTTCCTCGCGAGCTCGGCGGCGGCTGGGCTTTCGGGCGTCGACAACCCGACGCGCGCCGCGCTGATCGGCGATTTCGTCGGCCGTGAGTTGCTCGCGTCGGCGTCGGCGCTCTGGCAGCTCTTGTTCGGCGCGACGG
>JBAVUF010000045.1:0-4222 GCA_049696635.1 Acidimicrobiales bacterium
GTCGTCCCTCGTCCGAGGGGTGACCGCAGACCGCCGGCGCGAGGCAACGCGCTGGCGAACCGGTAAGGATCATCGCGTGACCGTCCGCCTGAGCGCCGAGGTTGGCACGTCGCGGCCGGTGCGACCCCGTTGGATGCGAGAGGGACGCGCGTGTTGGGAAGCCTGAAGAACATCGTCCGCGTGGCGGACCTGCGCAACAAGGTCCTCTTCACGCTGCTCGTCATCGCCATCTACCAATTCGGCGCGAACATCCCCGTTCCCGGGGTGAGCTTCAAGGCGATCCACTCGATCTCGAACGCCGCGAAGGGCCAAGGGCTGCTCGGCTTCTTGAACCTGTTCTCCGGTGGCGCCTTGGCCCGCGCCGCCGTGTTGGGGCTCGGGATCATGCCGTACATCACGTCGTCGATCATCATCCAGCTGCTCACGACGGTGATCCCGAAGTTCGCCGAGTGGCGCGATCAAGGTGCAGTCGGGCAGCGCAAGCTCACCCAGGCGACGCGCTATCTCACCGTCGGTCTGGCGCTGATGCAGTCCTCGGGACTCGTCTTTTTGCTCCACTCGGGGCAGCTGCTGTCCGGGAGCTCGTCGGGCTCGGTCGACTTGATTCCAGATTTCTCCGCGCTGCACGTGCTGTTCATCATCTTGACGTTCACCGCCGGTACGGCGTTCGTGATGTGGCTCGGCGAGCTGATCACCCAACGCGGCATCGGCCAAGGGATGTCGATCATCATCTTCGCGAACGTCGTCGCGACGCTGCCCTTGGACGTCGACTTGATCAAGGCGGACAAGTCGTGGGGGGGACTCGTGATCATCGCCCTCGTCTGCATCGCCTTGTTGGTGGCGATCGTCTTCGTCGAGCTCGGTCAGCGTCGCATCCCGGTCACGTTCGCACGCCGGGTGCAGGGGCGCCGCATGTACGGCGGCCAGAGCACCTACATCCCGTTGAAGGTGAACCAGGCGGGTGTGATCCCGATCATCTTCGCGAGCTCGCTGTTGTACATCCCGGTGTTGATCTCGACGGTGCTGCCCTGGCAGGGCGTGCGCAACTGGATCAACGCCAACCTCGTCAACCCGACCGGTGGCGTCTACCTCGTCTTGTACGGGCTCTTCATCATCGCCTTCACTTTCTTTTACGTGCAGGTGAGCTTCGACCCGATCCAACAGGCCGACCAGATCCGCAAGCAGGGCGGCTACATCCCCGGCATTCGTCCCGGTCCGCCGACCGAGTCGTACCTGTCGAAGATCCTGAACCGCATCACGCTTCCTGGGTCGCTGTTCCTCGCGTTCGTCGCGCTCGTGCCGTCGGCGATCCTCGCGGCCTGGCACATCACCGGGATCCCGTTTTTCGGGACGACGCTGCTCATCAGCGTCGGCGTGGCGCTGCAGACGAACCAGCAGATCAACTCCCAGCTCACGATGCGTAACTACGAGGGCTACCTCGCGTAGTGATCCCCGGCGCGCGTCTGATCGTCCTCGGCAAGCAGGGCGCTGGCAAAGGAACCCAAAGCGAGGCGGTTTCGCACCATTACGCGATTCCGCACATCTCGACCGGCGACATGCTGCGCGCCGCCGTGAAGACCGCCTCGCCGCTCGGGCGCCAGGTGGAGGCGGCGATGGAGCGGGGCGAGCTCATCTCGGACGACATCGTCTTGGAGATGGTCGCCCAGCGGCTGAAAGAGGACGACACGCAAAATCGCGGCTTCGTCTTCGACGGCTTCCCGCGCACGGTGATCCAGGCCGATCGCCTCGACAAGCTGCTGGCGCCGTTGGAGCTCGACTTGGTGATCAACCTGGTCGTGCCGACGAGCCTCGTTTTGAAACGACTGGCGGGAAGGCGCGCCTGCGAGGTTTGCGGGACGAACTACTCGCTCACGTCGCTGCCGAGGACCGACTGGATCTGCGACGTCTGTGGTGGCGAGGTCGTGCAACGCGAAGACGACACCGAAGAGGCGATCCGAGTGCGGCTCGATCTGTACGACAAAGAGACCGCACCGTTGATCGCCCGTTATCGCCGTCTCGGTAAACTGGTTTCGGTCCAAGGGACCGGGACTCCCGACGACGTCACCAGCCGTTTGATCTCGCTGATCGATGCGCGCCTCGGAGGGGACCTGGAGGCACGACCGTGATCCGCACGAGAGACGAAATCGAAAAGATGCGACGCGCCGGCAAGGTCGTCGCCGAGATCCATGAAAAGACGCGGGCCGCGATCACGCCCGGGGTCTCGGCGCTCGATCTCGACCGAGTCGCGCGCGAGGTGCTCGATTCGCGGGGGGCGCGCTCGAACTTCTTGAACTACCACGGCTTCCCGGCGGTGATCTGCACGTCGCCGAACAACATGATCGTCCACGGCATCCCCGGTTCGTACGTGCTGAAGGACGGCGACATCATCTCGGTCGACTGCGGGGCGATCGTCGAGGGCTACCACGGCGACGCCGCCTACACCGCGCCGGTGGGGGAGGTCTCAGAACTCGCGCGCCGGCTCATCGAGGTCACCGAGCGGTCCCTGTGGGCGGGCATCGACGAGATGCACGAGGGCAATCGCCTGCACGACATCGGCAGGTCGGTGCAACGTGTCGCCGAGAACGCGGGTTTCTCGGTTGTCCGCAAGTACGTCGGTCACGGCATCGGAACGGCGATGCACGAGGAGCCGCAGGTGCCGAACTACTGGCCCGGCAACCCCGGCCCGAAGCTCAAGATCGGCAACGTGTTCGCCATCGAGCCGATGGTAAACGTGGGCGGCCCCGAGACGATTGAGCTCGAGGACGGCTGGTCGGTGATCACCGCCGACGGCAGCCTGTCGGCGCACTTCGAGCACACGATCGCGGTCACAGAGGACGGCCCCGAGGTGCTGACGCTGCCGTAGGGCGCGCCGGCGGAACCTCACCGCCGGTCAGTCGAGCTTGAAATCTCCTGTTGACGGCGCGGCGCCACCCGGCGAATTGGGGCTGTCCGACGCCGAGGTCGGCGCGTCCGAGCTGTCCGACGCCGAGGTCGGCTCGTCGGGATGCTCTTGTTCCCACGTCGCGATCTCGCCGTAGAGGCGGTTGATCTCGGCGGTGTTCGCCTGGTCACCGCGCCCGGCGTGATCGGCGTAGACGGCGGCGCCGAGGTCGTGGTACAAGGCGTCGAGCTGGCGGCGCGCCTGTACCTCTTCGATCTTCGCCTGTCCGGCGCGGCCTGCCTCCTGGGCCTTCTGGGCGACCTGGGCCGCCTGCTGCTTCATCTTGTCCAACAGCGCCATCGCGCCTCCTTGTTCGTTCGATGGGTGTTCGTTCGATCAGCGACCGAGGACTGCGCCGGCAAGCCCGGTGCGCGACCGGTCGTCGCCCTTTTCTTCTTCCTCGTACTGGCGGTGGATCGTCGACTGCAACAACACGGTGCCGTCGCCTTCCAACGAGATCAGGTTGATGCCACCGCCGCCGAACAACGCCGCCATCGCCAGTTGGCCCCCGGGCGGTGCGACGCGTTCGGTCCTGAAAGAGAGGTTGTCCGAGAACGCGACGAGCGCACCGACGTGGACCTGGAGCTTGCCCCCGTACGAGGCGGGGTTGAGATCGACGATCGTGCCACCACCTCCGACGACGAGCGTCCCGTTGCCCCGGAAGTGCTCCAAGATGAAGCCCTCGCGAGAGCGAACGCCGAGCATGAGACCGGTGAAATCGATGTCGAAACTCACCGTCCCTTCGGCGCAGACGAACGCCCTGCTCTCCGCGTACCAGCCGACGGCGCCGTCGAGCTCGATGACGCGGATCTGACCGGGTTGCTCGCCGGAGAAAGAGACGAGGCCGGAGCCGCCCGAGGGCCGGAACCACTGGAAGGCGAGGCTCTGGCCGGAAAGCGCCCGTTTGCCGACTTCGACGGCGGTGGCGAGCGCCCCGGCGAGCAGCCCGCCGCCTTTTGCTTTTGCCTGGTCGGCGGCGCCGCCCGGCGTCGAAAGCCGCGTCTCGATCGCAACGTTCGTCGTCTTCCAGCGGAACTTCGTCGCGTCCGAGAACATCGTCTGGTCGGGCTCGAGCTGACACGTGACGAACTGGGCGTACTCGCCGCTCAGCTTCTGGGTGACAGTCATCGTCACGACCACCCTCTCTTGCGGCCGACGTGCGTCCGCCCGCCCACTCGCCCGCGCAAACGGTAGGCGAGGATGGGGCACACCGCTAGCGACTTTCGCGGTGGCGTCCAAGGCGACGCTGTCTCGCGCCGCCCGTCGCGAGCAGCGAAAAGC
>JBAVUF010000046.1:0-6898 GCA_049696635.1 Acidimicrobiales bacterium
GCCGGTGACGATCGCCACGTTCGCGTCGCGACCTTTCTCTGCCGACTCCAAGATGAACGCCTCGCGGAAGAGCGTCTGTTTCGTCGTATAGCGCGTCCCGCCGTGGCGTTCGACGACCGCCATCCCGTCACGGCGGCGCAACGACTCGGGCGGAGAAGCGGGCAGCGGCGAGGCGAGCGAGGTGACCTCTGGATGGCGGATCAGGCGCGCGGCCAACGAATCGAGCGTCTCGCGCACCTCTTTGGCACTCGTCCCGGAAACGAGTGTGCTCAACACTTCGACGGCTTCGGCACGCGCCCAGGTTGCCGCCTTGTCCTCCAAGCGGGCGACGGCAAGAGAAAGGATCTTGACGCTCGAGAGCTTCGGCTGGCGGCTCCGGTTGCGGGCAAGCGCGGGCACCCAGTTCTTTGGCGCGTGACCCCATGCCTCGGCTTCTTCGGTCCATCTCGCCCGCAGCTCGGCGGTCGGGGTTTGGGCTTCGACCTTCGGGGCGCGGGTGCGGTAGGCGGCGAGCTGGAAGCATCTGGCGCGCTCGTTGGGAGAAAGCGTTCGGCCCTTTCTGGCTTCCTTTTCTGAGATGAGGCGTGCCCCCATCTGTTCGACTTGGCGGCGTCTTTTCGACCACGCCTCGATGAGGGCTTCCGGCACGCCGACGATCTCGGCGATCCCCTTTTCGTCGACCGCGGTCCAGCTGACCCCGAGGCGCCGTGTGAGCTCGGCGCGCAGCGCGGCCTTGTAGAGCATCCCCGCTGCCATCTGGTGAGAAAAGAGCTCGCGGCCGTCGATCGAAAGCCACTTGCCGTCTTTGGCGCGGACCTTGTTGGCGACAAGGACGTGGGTGTGGAGCTGTGGGTCGGCTGCCCGCGAGGTCCGGTGTGTGAAGGAGGCGGCGAGGAAGCCTTCGGTGTCGATCTGGTGGACGCCGTTTCGTCCCCTGCGGGTGAAAGAGGCGTTCTCTTCGAGGAATCCGAACGCCTCTTCCATCGCAACGAGGTGCGCCTTTGTCACCTCGTCTGAGATGTGGGTCGGGCCGACCGCCCAGAGGGCGGAGATCGACTTCGGCGGCGAGAAGGTGACGGCGAACCCGGCGACGGCGTTCTTTCGTCCGTCGAAGCTTTCACCGAGGCTTCGACCGTCTCGGGGATCGGTGCCGTGACCGAAGAGACGTTCGAGCGCCTCGGTCGAAACCTCGTCGCCACGGATGCCGAGCACGCGCGCACCGCGACCTAAGAAGCGCCCGGGGATCTCGGACTCTTGGTAATAGTCCTCGCGTCCATCCGCGACTTCGGAGGCGTAGTAGCCCCACGAGTCGGGATGGATCTTCGTGAGGCTCATCATCTGCGCGAAACACTCGACGCGAAGTGGCGCATCTGTGATGCAGAGGTGTCGAACACACAAGAGTTATGTCAGCAAACAAAAGACCTGTACAGCGATTTCTTTCGAGTGGTGCGTCGTGGTCAATGGTGGTCACTCACTGGTTCAATCAAAAGAGGAGATTTTGAAAGTCGACTCGAATGCTCATGAGAGTTGAACAATCGAGACAGCTCGCGGTCGGTCGGCGCGGCGTGAGCGCATAATGTGAAAGGCAATTGATCGCGAGCGCGCGTCCGGTTCGAGAGCGAGCCGTCTTTGTGGCTCGCGGGTCGCTTCCGAGCAGCAAGCGCCGCGACGTGCGTTGCTGAGTTCGCTTTCAGTTACAAGATTGCAACGAGAACTTCACCGAAGCCGTCGCGTGACAATTGAGTCGTACAGAGACATACGTAGTCGTATCGGGACATCCGCTGTGGACGAATTCGTCGTAACAATCGGCACTTGAGGTCGATTGCGGTCGGTCGCGTGCTCGTGATAATCGATGTATGCGAAAGAGGACGGATGCGGGCGAGTACACGGCCGAGCAGTTGCGTTTCCCGGAGCTCGTCGACATCGGGACCCTTGCTCGGCTGCTTGCGGTCGACGAGCGCTACGTCCGACGGATGGTTCAGGAGCGACGGGTGCCCACGTTCAAGGTGGGTCGCCTCGTGCGTTTCGACCTCGCAGACATTCGGGAGTGGGTGAAGGAGCAGCGGCGAGCCCCGGGCTTGCAATAGGAGAGGACACTGCAACGGCAGTGAGCTCCTCGGCCAAAGTGCATTCAACAGGTGCCACGTAGGGTTAGCACACCGACCGAGTTCGTCACTCTGGCATCGAGCGCTCGGTGGGGGTGTGAGAGAGGGCTGCATGTCAGGCCGTAGACAGTTTGGAAGTGTTCGTCGCCTGCGGTCAGGAAGATGGCAAGCGCGATACCGCTTGGTGAGCGACGAGATGGTCTCAGCCCCTGTCACCTTTCCGACCAAAGGCGACGCTGGTCGGTGGCTCTCTTCGATCGAGACGGATCGGACGCGTGGGTTGTGGCTTGATCCAAGAGCAGGACGGATGCGTTTAGAGGACTACGCAAAAGACTGGATGAAGTCTCGGGTCCGCCTGGCGCCCCGCACGCGCGAGATCTATGAATCGCAACTTCGCTTGTACGTGCTGCCCGCGCTTACAGACGGGACTCCTGCACTTGGCAAAGTCGCGCTGGCAGATCTCTCGCCGGACCTTGTCCGTCTCTGGTACGCCGCGTTGAGCGCGCAGCGCGGCGCGTCGGTGGCAGCGAAGGCGTACACGCGTCTTCGCCAGATTTTGCGCCAAGCGGTGAATGACGATCGGATCGGGAAAAACCCGTGCCGGATCGACCAGGGTGGAGTTGAACGAACGCCCGAGCAACGGTTCATTTCCCTCCCGGATCTCTACGCCCTCGCTGGCGCTGTTCCTGAGCGTTATCGAGTGTTGGTGTTGGCTGCGGGGCTCACAGGCCTTCGTCAAGGAGAGCTGTTCGCGCTTCGTCGATCTGACCTTGACCTTGAGGACGCGACAGTTTCAGTCCGACGGAAACGCTTGCGCTTGGCGTCTGGAGAGGTCATCGAAGGTGATCCAAAGAGCGAGGCAGGGCGGCGGAGGGTCTCGTTGCCGAACCTCCTCGTCGGGGAATTACGACACCACCTGCTCCAGTTTGGTCAGTCAGGCGCTAACGGCTACGTGTTCGTCGGCCCAACGGGCGTTCCATTGGAGCGAAGCAACTTCCGCCGGAGGATATGGGTGCCGGCTACCGAGCAAGTAGGGCTCGGCGGTGTCCGGTTCCACGACCTACGTCACACAGCCGGCACGCTGGCGGCACGGACTGGTGCAACAACCAAAGAGCTGATGTCGCGTCTCGGCCACTCGAGCCCGCGTGCCGCGATGATCTACCAGCATGCCGCGGCGGATCGCGATCGGCGCGTCGCCGACGCGTTGGATGTCATGACCATCGAGGCTGGGCTCGCTGCGGTGGTGCCAATTGAGCAAGCCAAGGTGAGCCGTAAGCAGTCGCTTAGGTCTGACCGGGGCGCTTAGCCGCCACCCCCGAACGCGCTCCAAGAGTCGATTGACGATGAGAAGGAGGAGGTAGGCGTTCACCTCTTCCTCTTCGTGTGACACGCGCCGTTCAGTGAATTACCGGTTCAGCTTGCGTTGCGCGTCCGACGAACGTCCTTGCCGCGGAACACACGGATACCTCGTGGGAGTTCCACTGGCTCGAGACGCCCTTCGCGGACGGCGTTGATGTACTCGCGCGGACCAAGGCCCGACTCGCGAACAGCGTCAACTGGCGAGAGCAGGCCAGCCTGTACAAGTTCCCGCTGAGTTGTCGCGCGCCGACGCGCGCGGACGACATTCGGTTTGCCGATGTCGCCCACGAGGCTGCTGATCACCCTAGAGGAGAGCCCGGCCCGGTGGGCCTCTACGATCGCCGAGTCGCGTAAGACACGGGCCACGTAGTCGTCAGTGCGCGCCTGCTGGTACTCCTGTTCCGCCTCGACGAGGCGACGGCGAGCGCTTTCCACTTCGTGGTTTCGGTCTTCTTGACTCACCATGTCGGTGTGACATAGGCGTCCCGTCGAGACAGCGCTGCGGCGGCCAGACCGTCGTTCGGCACCCGATTCGTTGGCAGTCAGTGGCCGGGAGGAACCGTTGTTGGCCGGGGCTTTCCGCTGAAAACTCCGCCAGCTGTGGCACGTGTGTGGCACGCCGACCGCGGTGATAGATGCGCTCCGCAGCGCCTAGCACGCTGATCAGGACTTATATGGTGGTCGGGACCGGCGTCGATCCGGTGACCTCGCGCTTTTCAGGCGCGCGCTCTGCCAACTGAGCTACCCGACCGCGCCGACGATTGTCGGCGTCGCCGGCCTCTGCCAGATCCGAACGGCTTGCCGCTCGGAGCCCGCGATTGAGACCGGTTTGCGGACCTGACGGGATTTGAACCCGCGACCTCCGGCTTGACAGGCCGGCGTGCACTCCGAGCTGCACCACAGGTCCCTGATTGTTCAGTGCGCCGCCCCGCCGAATCGTCGACGCGTCGCATCAGGTGAGACACAATCCTACGCGACGCTCGACCTCCGTTCGCCTGGGCTCGATTCGACACGCTCGTAGGTCTCGATTCGGCTGAGGCGTCAGATGCGGGACACTGTTGGCGCATGCTGTCCCTCTTCGACGTGCGAATCGAGATCGGTGATCGCGTCCTCGTCCGCGACGCCTCCGTGCGGATCCGACCAGGTGAGAAGGTCGCTCTGGTTGGTCCGAATGGCGCGGGGAAAACGACCTTGCTGCGGGCGATCGCGGGCGATCGAGTTCTCGCTGCCGGGTCGGTTCAGGTTCCAGCGCGAACCGCTTATCTGCGTCAAGAGACCGTTTCACTCGTCCGCGGTAACGGCGCCGCCAGCGAAGAGATCGCCCTGGAGTACCTGCTCGAGGCGAGCCCCCTCACAAAGATGCGACACGAGATGAGTCGGCTCACGGCGCTGATGAATAACTCGACCGGCCTAGCGCGCGACGACGCGATTCGGCGCTTCAGTGACGTGCACGATCGTTTCGTTCACGAGGGTGGATACGAGCTCGAGACAGCTGCCGAGCGGATCGCGAAGGGCGTCGGTCTTGATGAGGAGGCGCTTCTGACCTCGGTGTGGGACCTCTCCGGAGGGCAGCGTCGCAAGCTGGATCTGGCAAGCCTTCTTCTCGCTGGGGGCGACCTTTTCGTACTCGACGAACCTACGAACCACCTTGACGCTGCGGCGAAGAAGTGGGTGATGACCTTTTTACGGGAAACCCCTTCGACCGTGATCGTGGTGAGTCATGACGTGAAGCTGATGGATAGAGCGATCGATCGGGTACTGGCGCTGGAGAACGCCCATATCAACGCTTATCGAGGTACCTATTCCGATTACCTGCGGCAAAGAGCTGAGGCGGCGTCCCAGCGAGCACGCGTCGCGAAGAACATCGGCAGAGAAGCGGCTCGTCTCACTGAGACGAAAAAGATTTTTGCCAAAGCCAATGCCACTCACGCGGCGAAGCGTCATGCCCTGCAGCGGCGCATCGACCTCCTGAACGAGCGGCTCAAAGAGCACGCGCCGACGGTTCAACGCCGCCAGTTGAAGATTCGTTTGCCGGAACCGGTACGTGCGGGCGACAAGGTCGTCGAGGTGCACGGTCTATCGAAGTCATTCGGCGAACATCGGGTGTTCGCCAATGTCGAGTTGCTCGTGCAACGCGGCGACGTCTTGTTGCTGGTGGGCGTCAATGGCGCGGGCAAGACCACCCTGCTGCGCTGTCTCGCCGGCCGTGATGCCTCGGACAGCGGTTGGGTCAAGCTCGGCGCGAACGTGACGCTCGGTTTCTATGCACAGGAGCACGAGGACATCCAACCGTCCCTATCTGTTCTCGACAATCTCCGTTCGATCACCCCGGACGGGACGGTGGGCCAAATGCGGACAACCCTCGGTCATTTCGGCCTTAGTGGCGATGTCGCCGATCAAAAGGCGGGAACCTTGTCGGGTGGCGAGAAGACCAAACTCGCGTTGACCCGGCTGATGATGTCCGGAGCGAACTTGTTATTGCTCGACGAGCCGACGAACAATCTCGACCCCCAGTCGGTGGAAGCACTTCTCGCTGCGCTGCAGCACTACGAGGGCACCGTGATCCTCGTGAGCCACGACTCCGATTTCGTTGCCCAACTGGCGCCGGAGCGCGTGCTGCTTCTTCCGGAGTCACGCTTGACCTACTTCGACGAAAGCATCTTGCAACTAATTCCGCTTCGCTGAGGGACCTGTTTGAGCACCTCGTTCACCGCAACCTCGGGGGCCACGTCGTCCTATGAGGTGGTCCACTGAATGGGGTCGAGGCCTAATGAAGACTCACCTGAAAGAGGCAACCATCGCTGGGATCAGCGCTTAAGCGGAGAGCTTGGCCGAGGTCACACCGAGGTCACAGTTGTCACCTCGGTGTGACGTTTCCTGTCGTACAACTGACTGGAAGCTTCGACCGGGAGACAGTGGATGCAAGGTCTACAAGCCAGACCGGGCGAGATGACGGCGCGCTATCGCCGATCCGGCGCCCTCGCCCTCGCTGTCGCGGCGATCTCACTCGGGTTCGCCGCGTGCGGGGGAACGGGATCGGGTTCGCCCTCGGTGGCCAGCGTCTCGACGACCACCGCCGCTCCGCAGAGTGGAAACACCGCGACGACCGTGCCGAACAATAAGAAGCACAACGCAGCCGCGCTCCTCGTCGAGTGGGCGACCTGCATGCGCAGACACGGCGATCCAAATCAGCCCGACCCGACGATCGATGCGCACGGTGGGATCAACATCGCCATCCCGGGCTCCGCGGAGTCGCTCTCCAACGCAGTCCACAACGGCACCGCTCCATGCAACGGGTACCTCGCCGCGGCATCGTCGGCTCTCCGCGCCGGGGCGAGGGACCTAACGCCGCCGAACCAGGCGTCGCTTGTGCAGTACTCCCAGTGCATGCGGGCCAACGGCGTCCCGAACTACCCAGACCCTGGCACCGGGAG
>JBAVUF010000047.1:0-4380 GCA_049696635.1 Acidimicrobiales bacterium
GACCGGACCCGGCGCGTCCGAAGATCGCACGCTCGAGCTGTACGGCCCGCCGCGCCGAACGCTCTCGGTCCGCACCGAGAGCATCGACAACGGCCAGCGGGTCCTCGGGGTGATGGCCGTCATCGACGACGTCTCTGACCGCCGGCGCCTCGAGGACGTGCGCCGCGACTTCGTCGCGAACGTCAGCCACGAACTGAAGACGCCGATGGGCGCCCTCGGACTGTTGGCCGAGACGCTGCTCAGTGAAAACGAGGCGGAGGTATCGCGCCGTCTTGCGCAGCGGATCCACGATGAAGCATTCCGGATCTCGCGCATCATCGATGACCTTCTCGATCTCTCGCGCATCGAATCGGAGGAGTCGCCGCCGAGGGAACCCGTTCTCGTCAATCTCGTCATGGCGGAAGCCGCCGAGCGAATCCGGGCCGCCGCCGAGCACCGCTCGGTCGAGATCAAACTCGACGAACCGACACCGCCCGTGGCGGTGATCGGCGATCGCCGTCAGCTCACCTCCGCGCTGTACAACCTGCTCGAGAACGCGGTGAAGTTCTCCTACGACGGAGGAATCGTCGAATTCTCCGCGAAAACCGAAGAGGACGAAGTCGTAATCGTCGTCGGGGATAAGGGAACAGGCGTCCCGGCTCGGGATCTCGAGCGGATCTTCGAGCGCTTCTACCGAGTCGATCACGGGCGCAGCCGCCAGACAGGTGGGACGGGGCTCGGACTTTCGATCGTGCGACACGTCGCGCAGAACCACCACGGTACGGTGCAGGTCGAATCCCGCGAAGGAGAGGGCTCGACCTTCACGTTGCGAATTCCGACCCAAGTTCGAGGTGAGCCATGACGAATACCGATCTCGCAACGGTGGAGCCGAAGACGACTGATCTCGTGCGCGTTTTGCTCGCGGAGGATGAGGAATCCTTCATCGAGGCGCTCGTCATCGGCTTGGAACGCGAGGGCTTCACGATCACCGTCGCGCGCGACGGTGCGGAGGCCATCCAACGATTCGACGAAGGCGAGTTCGACCTCGTCTTGCTCGACATCATGTTGCCGCGGATCTCCGGCCTCGACGTCTGTCGCGTCATCCGCGGCAAGTCGACGGTGCCGATCATCATGGTGACGGCGAAGACGACCGAGATCGACACGGTCGTCGGTCTCGAGGTTGGCGCTGACGACTACGTCTCAAAGCCTTATCGGCTTCGCGAGCTCGTTTCGCGCATGCATGCGGTGCTTCGACGTTCGCCGCGCACGAAGGGGCACTCGCGCGCCGTGACGAATCATGGCACCGAAGCGACAGTGCAGACTCGCCCGGGTTCGCCCTCGACCTCTCACGTCCTCGAGGTCGGCGAGGTTGCACTCGATCTTGACCGTCACGAGTGCACCGTGCGGGGAGAGGAGGTCACACTGCCGCTGAAGGAGTTTGAACTGCTGGAGCAGTTGCTGGCGAACTCTGGCCGCGTCGTTCCGCGAGACTCGCTTATCTCACGGGTCTGGGGAGAGGACTACGTCGGGGATACGAAAACGCTCGACGTCCACATAAAGCGGCTGCGCTCACATATCGAGGTGGACCCTTCGCAACCCCGACTGATCACGACGATCCGCGGAGTCGGGTACCGATTCGAGGCACCTCGACGCCGGTGACGACACGGTGACGACCGCCGATCTCCACGCGACCTCGCGCGTCGGCGACTCGTTGTCGCGGCGCATCATCGCTCGACTCGGTGATCCGAGAACAGTGCGAGCGCTCGCCCTCGCCTCTGTCGTTTGCTATGCGCTCTTGGTCCTCACGGGCGGCGCGGTTCGGCTCACCGGTTCGGGGCTCGGCTGCGCGGACTGGCCCGAATGCTTTCAGGGCCACCTCGTGGCGTCTGCGTCGTTCCATCCTCTCGTCGAATTCACCAACAGGGTCGTGACGATCGCGGTGTCGGTCGTCACGGTCATCGCGTTCCTCTCAGCGGTCGCGCTTCGGCCGCGGCGTCGCGACCTAGTAGGACTCGGTGGGGCTTTGATCGCCGGTCTCATCGCACAAATCATTCTCGGTGGAATCGTCGTGCTCACGAAGCTCAACCCTTACCTCGTCGCGCTGCACTTCGTCCTTACGCTCGTCGTGCTCGCGGCTGCGCTTGTGATGTATCACCTCGCTCGCACCTACGAGACCCACCGAGAGCCGCTCGTTCGCAGTGACGTCGTCTGGCTTGCTCGGTTGGTCGTTGGGACACTGTGCGTCCTCATTCTCGCCGGCACGATCGTGACGGGCGCCGGACCGCACGCTGGAGGAAAGGGCGCGAAGCGCATCCCGATCGCGTTCCGGGATATCGCAGAGTTGCACTCGACGATTGCATTGTTCCTGATCGGTTGCACACTCGCCTCGTTGTTCGCGCTCCACGTCGCGAAGGCTCCGGCGCGAACCCAGCGCGTGGCGAGAACGATGCTCGAGGTGCTCTTCATCCAGGGCACCCTCGGTTACACGCAGTATTTCCTCCACGACGCGTCGGTTGTCATCGAGTTCCATCTCGCTGGCGCCACCGCGGCGTGGATCGCAGCGGTCACTTTTTACCTATCCCTCCACCGCCACCCCGAACCGGTACGCGCAGACAAGATCGCCGCGCCGGCGCAAGCAAGCGGCGCTGTTCGTGTGGGAGTGACGACGTGACGCGACACAAAAGCCACAGCTAGGCCGCGCGATGAGCGCCACGACAACGCCTGATGTCTCCGAGAGGCAGTCCCCAAAGGAGGACGTCGCTGTCGACCGACCGTGGCTCGTGGTCGTTTGGAACGATCCCGTCAACTTGATGGACTACGTCACTTACGTGTTCCAAAAGCTCTTCGGCTACTCGTTCGAGAAAGCGACCCGCCTGATGCTCGACGTCCACCACAAGGGCCGCGCGGTCGTCTCTTCGGGTACGCGCGAACGAGCCGAGTTCGACGTTGGCCGTCTCCATCGACATGGGCTCTGGGCAACCCTCGAACACGCGCTGTGAGCAACGGCGAGCGAACGCCTGTCGTGCGGCGCACGGACAGGGGCTTTTCGATCGGGCTGTCCGCCGACGAGCGCTCGCTGCTGCGCTCGATCGCCGCTCACCTACGCGACGAGATCAGGACGATCGCAGACCCATCAGAACCCGTGCCGGATGAACTTCGCCGACTGCTCCCCACGGCGTACCCCACGGACGCCGTCGCCCAGGCCGAATTCGAGGAGTCCCAACGCCGAGAAACCATCGATCACCAGGCAAGAGCGCTCGAGATACTCGAACAGACGGCGGGTGCCGAGGAGCTGACGGATGAGGCGGCGTCGGCGTGGCTCGACGCATTGGTCGAGCTCCGGCTCGTGTACGGCACGGCGCTTGGTGTCGAAGAGACCTGGGAGGAACCCGATGCCAACGATCCGCAGTATGGCGAGTGGCTCGCCTACGCCTACCTCACGTACATCACCTCGGAACTCGTTGACGCGCTTTCGACAACCCTTCCCCCCTACGACGGCAGTGCCGACGAACACGCACCTGATGATCCCTGGGGCGAACCACCAGGCGATCTGCGATGGGACGGAACACCGCTGCCACCAGACGAACCGGCGTGACGGCACGCGGCAACACTGGCGACGTTCGCGGAACGCGCAAAAGGGCAATTCGCCGATACCGGTAGTCTCCGCTCACGCCATACCTCTGAGCCCCCATCGTCCAGCGGCCAAGGACGCCGCCCTTTCAAGGCGGAAACACGGGTTCGAATCCCGTTGGGGGTGCTCGCTAAATTAGCAGCTCAACGAGCATTTTCTGGGTGCCACTCGCGTGGGTGTAGAGGGTCTCAACCCGCTTCGCGCGCGATCACGCGCGATGCGATCTCCGATAGCCCTTCGGAACTGCGGCACGCTCGCGGTCGCGAGCTCCGAGAGCGCTTCTGCGATTGCCCCGTTTGCTGACGATGAGATGGTCGCCGTCGAGATCGACCGACCGCTCGCGACCACGGGGGCGAGGACCCGGAGCCGGCGACCAGCGATCACCGCGAGGACCGCGTTCGGCCTGGGTGAACGTCAGCCACCGGTGGTCGGCGTCGTCGCGCCTCGCCGCGGGCGGTTGGGGCCGGACGGGGAGCAGACCGAGTTCCCACACAGCGGGCCACTCTGCACCGAGATGTCGCCCGGTGGCCCCGCGCCGCTGATCCACCACGACGGCGCGTGGATCTGCTTGCCGCAGATGTCGTTGGCTCGTTTGAAGAGCGGGCTGTTCAGGTCGATGCCGAGACCACGGAAGTTCATTTCCCTCCCGGTGCCAGGGTCTGGGTAGTTCGGGACGCCGTTGGCCCGCATGCACTGGGAGTACTGCACAAGCGACGCCTGGTTCGGCGGCGTTAGGTCCCTCGCCCCGGCGCGGAGAGCCGACGATGCCG
>JBAVUF010000048.1:0-3330 GCA_049696635.1 Acidimicrobiales bacterium
GTGGCGGGCTGCGCCGCTACGACATCGTGAAAGAGGCGGCCGCCGCCGGTGCGATCGCGCTCCTTCTCATCGTCGTGCTGGCGGTGTTTCTTTCGTCGCCCGACGAGCCGCCCATCACGGTTGCGACATGGGCGAAGGTGGCACCTGCAGACTTCCTAGCGACGGCGGCGTCGGAGCTTGCCGGCACGAGCGAGACGGCGACGTACGGGCCGCCCTATAACAACGGCTCGGCGTTCGTCCAGGGGATCGGTCCGTCGTGGCAGAGGATCGCCGGCGTGATGCAGCCGATCAACGCGGCACGCGCGTTCGTCCTCGATCCGCTCGGAAAGGTGGCGCCGACGGATCCTCGCCTCGCAGCAGCGCTCAGCACGTATGAGGAAGCGTCGGCGCACGAGCGCGGCACGTGGGACGCCGCGTATTTGACCGCCGTCACGAAGGTCTCTTTCGTCCGAGGAGCGCCGATCACGCCGCGGGCGGACGATGGGCCGGTGCCGATGCTCGCCTCGACCGAACTCACGCTCGCGCGTTCGGGAGCCCTCGACGCCGATCTGCTGGCCCAGCACCCCTTTTACGGCACCGATTTCACGAAACCCCTGCTGTTTTTAGAAGACGGCAGTTATTTCTCGACCGTCGCGCAACGCGACCACCTGACGGGATCGCAGTGGGGCGTGATGAACGAAACCGGCAGCTACCCGGGTCAGCCGTGGCTGTGGCTCTACACGCTCTGGTACCAGTTGCCGGGATTGCGGACCTCGTCGAACATCGATCTCATCGCGATCTACCTCACGGGGATCGCAACTCTGCTTCTGCTAGCAGTACCGTTCCTGCCTGGGCTACGCGACATACCGAGCGTCGTCCCGGTGCACCGGCTCGTTTGGGGACGGTGGCGGCGCGCGCAAGGGCCAATAGAGAACGACTGAGAAAGGATGCCGAATGGCGATCGGACAGAAGGTTCAGCACTTCGAGGGAAAAGGAACCGATCTCGACAAGTTGGCGAGTGACATCGAGGCCTACCTGCAGTCGGAGAAATTTACGACCCAGCGCAGCGCCGCCAGCGACCAAGGTGCAGTCATCCAGGCGAAAAAGGGCGGTTGGCTCGCCGGCGTTGTCGACGCGGACCGGGCGCTCACGATCACGATTTCGGGGACGCCGGCTGACTTCACCGTGACGACGGGAATCGGCAAGTGGCTCGAGCACCTCGGGATCGCAGCGGTCGAGACCTTGCTCCTCTCGGACCTTTTCCTCGTGGTCGATGTCGCCGAGTCCGCTTGGAACTTTGAGATCGAAGACAAGCTCGCCGGAAAGGTGAACGAGCTCGTCGGCTAGGCGCGAACACCGGGCAGAAACCCTCGTTCGAAGGCACCGATAGCCTTGATGGAGTGAGAGAGCGCGTGCCGTCGCGCCCGCGTCAGTCCCCACAAGCATCAAGGTGAACATCGTCACGACACCGACCAGCCGACGCGTCGCCTCGCGCGATTCCTACGGTGATGGCTGATCAGACGCGCGCAGCGGCGTCGCTGCGCGGACTCACGACGTCGGATGGGGAAGGGTGGATCGCGGGGCGCGACCCTGCATTCATCTCGCTGAGAGGTGTGGGAAGACATTTCTTCCACTCCGGCTCCCGCGTCGACGCATTGCGCGATCTCAGTTTCGAGGTCGGGCGCGGGGAGTTCGTGAGCGTCATCGGCCCGAGCGGTTGCGGGAAGTCGACGATGTTGCGCATCGTCGGCGGGCTGATGCGTCCCGACTCGGGAACGGTCTTGGTGGCTGGCGTCGAGCCGGAAGCTGCCCGGGCGGCGAAGCTGTTCGGACTCGTCCCGCAGGCGCCCGCGCTCTTGGCTTGGCGCAACGTGCTCGACAACGTCACCTTGTTGAAGGATGTAAAGGGGCCGCGTCGCGATCCGAGACGCGAGCAGTTCACGTACGCGCGTCCAGCCGCAAAGGACCCTGCCGAGCTCCTCGAACTCGTCGGGCTCGCGCCGTTCCGCTACTCGCACCCGCGCGAGCTATCAGGTGGGATGCAGCAGCGCGTGAACCTCGTCCGCGCCTTTGCCCTCGGGGCACCGGTCCTGCTTATGGACGAACCGTTCGCGTCCTTGGACGAGATCACGCGTGATCGGATGCGGTTCTTATTGCTCGATCTCTGGCAAACCAGCGACGCGACGGTGATCTTCGTCACCCACGCGATTCGCGAGGCGGTCATGCTCTCTGACCGTGTCGTCACGTTCACCTCACGTCCGGGCACGGTCGCCGAGATCGAAGCGATCGAGCTGCCGCGCCCGCGAAGAGAGGAGATGGAGGACAGTCCAGAGTTCCTCGCGCACGTCACACACATCCGTCGGACGCTGCGGGCGACCTCGGCGTTGTGATGACGACGATCACCGACCCCGAGGTTCGTTCGGAGCGCGAGCAGCGCGAGATTCCTCGCGCGTCGGCGCGCCCCACCCGGACGTTCTTGCAAAGCATCTGGCGAGGAACGCGCATCGTGTTCCCAGGCATCGTCGCGCTCGCGGTCGTGCTCGGCGGTTGGCAAATTGGCGTCGATGCCTCGCATCCGCCGGCGATCGAGCTCGTAGCCCCGTCGTCGGTGTTTGCGGCGCTGTGGCGTAACCCGGGATCCTTCGCCTCGAACGCCTGGGTCACGGTTCAGGAAGCCTTTTGGGGATTCCTCATCGCCTTCGGCGTCGCGATCGTCGCCGCAGTGCTGATGGCGCACTCCAAGATCATGGACCGGGCGCTTTCTCCGCTCGTCGCCCTCCTCCAGGTGACCCCCGTGCTCGCGCTCGCCCCTCCACTCGTTCTGTGGTTGGGTCTCGGCCCACAGCCGAAGATCGTCGTTGCGGCGTTGATCACGTTCGTTCCGCTCGTCGTGAACGCGACCGTTGGGTTCCGCGCGATCGATCCGGAGACCCTCGAAGTACTCCGTTCGGTGAACGCGACGCGAACGGAGATCTTCTTCCGCCTTCGCGTCCCGCACAGTGTGCCCTACCTCGTCGCCGCCGTCCGCGTCTGCGTCGGGCTCGCATTGATTGGCGCCGTCGTTGCCGAGATCGTGGGGACGGGCGCGAGCGCCGGGCTCGGGTACCTCATCCTCCAGGCGACCCAATATGACAACACGAGTGTGCTCTGGGCGGCGATCTTCACGTTGGTCTTCATCGGGATCGTCCTTGTCGGAATCGTCCAGATCGTCGGCAGCCGCCTCACGAAGTGGGCGGACCCGAGTCCCGCCGACCGGTAGACCGTTTGTCACGCTCGCGAGCTCGGACCGAAAGTCCAGAGGAGGGAACAAGGTGAGCAGGCGCAGGCTCGTCGCGACGGTCGCGGCCGCGG
>JBAVUF010000049.1:0-8512 GCA_049696635.1 Acidimicrobiales bacterium
GCGGAGCATCACCCGATGAAGCCCGAAGGCGGAGAGTTTTCCCACCTCCTAGACGGTTCCACAATTCCGGCGTCGGACACGGCGCTCCGCTCGATCGTCGCTCGTTCTCACCGTCATCGAGAGCGACGGCTGAAGGGACTCACCGCGACGGCGACGGTGATTGCGGTCGCCGCGGCGACGGTCGCAGGCATCTCCACGTCCGGGTCCTCTAGGCCTCTGAAGCCAGCGGCAGCAAAAGAATCAGCGGGTTTTCTCGCGCCGTCGACCGGAAGCACCTCCTGGACTAAGCAGCACCGCGCCCTTGGCAATGCACCGAAGGATCTCGAGTGGTCCGCTGGGTCGAAGTCGAGCGCGGCGGAGCCGAGCTCCCGATCTCCGGCGGGGGCAGATATCTGCACCGTTGACGGATGTCCTGGGTCGCTACCCGTTGCGGCTGGCCTGCTCAAGCGGCTCTTCGTGCGAACGGTCGGTGACGTCACAGTCCGCGCCTTCACGGAACCGTTCGGTATCGCGCAGCCACTACCGCTCATTCCGGCCCAGACGGGAACTGGTTCAAGCGGCGGAACGACGACCGCGACAGGTGCAACGGGCTCGTCATCGTCGTCGAGCCCCACGGGCAATCCGACGGGTACGACGGGGGCAAATGCGACGGGTTCCACGGGGGCGGTAGTGACTCCGACTCGATCGTGCGCAGCGAACCAAGCGCTCGTTGTCGAGGTGTCGAACCCCGGTGCGGTCGGCGAGGTCACGGTTCCTCTTCCAGGCATCGTGGTATCGAGCGCCGCCCAGCCCTTCGAACTCATCGACAGTTCAGCCGTAGGAATTGCCGAATCCTCGCCGATCGAGGTCATGACGATGTACGTGGGGCCGAATGTCGCGAGCGTTCAAGCGAGCTTTTCCGACGGATCGACCGACGAAATGACGGTGGTTGACGCTTGGGCGGTCCTCGTCGACGATGGCGCCGCGCCGCTCCCCGCGAACCTGACCGCCTACGACGGCTCCGGGTCTAGCGTCGGCACGGCGGTCGTATCGAATGACGACGCGATCGCCGAACCCGATCAGTGCGTCGCCCCCTTCGCTGTCGAGCCGGGTGCCGGCGCATCCGGCTCGTTGAAGTGACAACTTCCGCTTGCTAGCCAATGGGCGCAAACTCTGCTCACCTTTCGGTCGTGGACGCTGCCTCGCCGACCAACGGCGTCGCGCCCGAAGGGCATGGAGGCGCGGCGTTCCCGGATGTTGACGACGTCGATGGAGACTTCGTTGCGGTCTACAAGGCGCACTACCCGCGGCTCGTTCGCGCGCTCGAGCTGAGCGGGACGAACCGCGCAAGCGCGGAAGACCTGGCGCAGGAGGCGTTCGCTCGAACCCTTTGGCATTGGCACCGTGTAAAGCGCGGAACAAATCCTGCGGGCTACGTGTATCGAGTCGCCTTTCGGCTCCTCCGACGGGATCGCAACCGGCCCGCGTCAGTCGCCGACGAGCCGTCGTCGCCCGATTTCACGGATGAGGTGGCGTTGTCGCTCCAAATTGAGCGAGTGATTCAAGCAATGCCACCTGCACAACGCCGTTGCGCCGTGCTTTGCCTCGTCATCGGCGAGTCGACGAGGGACGCCGCACGGTCGCTTGGAATTGCCGAGTCGACGGTGCGAAAGCAGATCGAACGAGCGCGAGCTGATCTCCGGCGCGTTCTCGGCGACCAGGAGCGAGCCTCGTCCTAGGAGTGCGAGGCGGCGCGTCGCTGCCGAATCTCGCGGACTACGTGCGCTAAGAATCCCGCGGTCGGTTGACCAGTTGCGAGGGTTCTACGCGCCAGCGCAGACGTTCAGCCCGCTGAGCGCGGTTGCACCGCCCCAGGAAAACGTGTCGTATGCGACGGGGGTTGTGATACCCGTCGCCGTGTAGCCATACATCTTGCGAGCAGGGTCGCCGGAGTTCAACTGAACGTACGTCTTGCCGCCCGAGATCGTGATCACGTACGTGGTTGTGTTGCCGAGCGCGGTGCGTAGGTACGGTCCTCCTGTGTCCCCTGCCCCAGGCGTGTTCGTGAGCTGGCCGACGCTTGTCGGGTGGTTCCCGCTGTTTGTCGCCTGATATGCGAGGGCCGCGTTCTCGACGCTCTTCGCATCGGTGTTACAGGCAGCGACGGCGCTCTGGCTTGTGAAAGTTCCGAGGGCGAACGCGACGATCGCCGCGAGGACGCCCAGCATGAGAATGACGATCAGTATTTCGATCAACGTGAAGCCATCCTCGTCCGGAACCCCGGTCCGGCGCCGCTGATCTGAGCTCGACGAGGACCTCATGGTTTGATTTCCCCCCCTTGCGTCCGCCTCCTCCGACGGAGCAACTAACGGCACGATCAGAGCGAAAATTTCGTGCCAGGTTGGATTCGGAGGTCGGAATAAGGGCTGTAGGAGGGGAAACGTAGATAACCCGACGTTCAAGTGGTCCTGAACCGCGCGTTCGCTTTGAGCGAAGAAGGGGGTGAAGCGGAGAGGGGGTAGCGGAGAGGGGGGTATCCGACTTCACGACATAGCGGAGAGGGGGGTATCCGACTTCACGACATAGCGGAGAGGGGGGTAGCGGAGAGGGGGGTAGCGGAGAGGGGGGTAGCGGAGAGGGGGGTGGCGGAGAGGGGGGCGGAGAGGGGGGGATTTGAACCCCCGGACCCGGTTTCCCGAGTCAACTCATTAGCAGTGAGCCCGATTCGGCCGCTCTCGCACCTCTCCCAGGGCTTTTGTTCTCAGTTGGCCTACCGTTGGCCTACTTTCCCATTCTGACATGACTGGAAAGACTCGGACCGCCTGCCCGGACGCGAGAGATTTCGAGCGCTCGCGGTCGGGATCCGACAGGGACATGCTCGTTTTGTGTGCACATTCGATATCTATCGGACCGGCGAAAGCCTGCTGAACACTCGCTCCAACGCGCGAACGTCGCCTGGCTCAGACGGTGAGCGCACGTAAACGATCCAACTGCCTGTCGATCGCGCGAGGAGGTGTGGGGCCGCGATTTCTCGGTTATCTGCGCGGGCGTCGTCGCGCCGGAGACAAGATGCGCACGCACACACCTAGAGGACGAGTACCCGTTGCCTATCGACCGTTTGCGCAGCGCGCGCGCACTGCCCGTGTAACAGGCACATTGAGGGCGCGCGACTGCGACTTGGACCGGGGATATTGGGACAGTCGGCAGGTCAGCCCTCGTCAATCGTTCCGAGCTGTAGCCCGCCTTTGTCTTCACACCGATCAGCATTTCGAGATCCACAGCAAGATTGGCACCATCTGCCCCGATGTCGCGCGGAGAGCTCTGTGAGAACGTGCCGAAACGGATTTTAAGCGGAAGAAGTCGCGAGCTAGAAACAGCCAGGCCGTCTCACCGAGGCATCTCTCCGCAATCCCGATCGATCCTCCCTACCATGGGCTCATGGCAAATTTCCCGGGGATTGCACATGCGGTCCTGACGGTCTCAGATCTTGATCGAAGCGTACGTTGGTACGAGAGGCTCTTCGGAGCCGAGCCAGACAAACTCGACAATGGCGTCGCATTCAGGGCGGCGGTGTGGATCTTGACGGGAGGCACAGTGTTCGCCCTCCACCAGTTCAAGGAGCCAAAGTCAGAAGCCTTCGATGAGTTCCGACCGGGCCTGGACCACCTAGCGTTTGGGTGTTCCAGCCGTGGCGAGCTTGCATCCTGGGCGGCCCGACTCGACGCCCTCGATATCGGGCACGGCGACATCTGTGACGAACCGTACGGGTCCGGCCTTTCCTTCCGCGATCCCGACAACATTGCCTTGGAGTTCTTTTCCCCGCCTGCGTAGCAAAGAGTGACTTCGCGCGGGGGATCCGGGGAACCGAGAAAGCTGTGCGCCGAAGTCAGAGGCGAGCGAGGCGACGACGTTCTGTGACCGGCGCGCAACTGGCCCGATCAGACAGACCCTCACCGAGGGAGTATCACGCCATCGCGCAGCCCTGTGGCGACGCCGCGTTCCTTGTTGAAGAACCTATTTCCGATGGCGATTGGACGCTCATGCCACGCCCTGTCGGATGACCGCCATCTCGTCCGCGAATGAGTCGGAGCCACCCCCAAACCACATCGCGGCCACGGGCGGTGGTAGGTGTTCGCGCATGCCCTCCAACAGGTCTTCTGGCATCGCTTCGATCGCGAGGCCGAAGGGAAGCCAGATCCGTGTGCCGGAGTACTGCGCGAACGCGTGCTCTGGGAGCGCTCCCCACTCGGCCGGCGATATCACTCGCGCCACGACCGGCAGTACCTCGATCTCCTCTTCGCTGAGGTGTGGCGCGAGTAACTCGAGGAGTGATTCGCACGCATCGGCAAGCGCTTGACCGTCGGCGATCGACCCCGACTCGCCGAAACGCTGGGCCGTACGCCGCGCTGATTCGAGGCTCGGCAAAACCTCACGGTGTTGGCTATCCATGCGCGCGAAGACCTCTTGGCATCCGGGCGCTCGCTCAGAGAGACGGGGGTACAAGAGCTCGTCTTCGCCTTCGTGATGGGCGTGCAAGAGCCAAAGCAACTCGCCGAGGTAGCTCGCAAGGCGACGAGCTCGCTCAATGTCGCCTTCGTTCACGATCGCAATCTGACCCCGTGCGTCGCCGAGTCCACGCCTGAACGCTTCGTGCACGGAATACATGTCGCGGGTGTCGGTGAGATTCGGATTGCCGGTGGTCATCGGGTCTTCCTTCCGCGCGAGCGATGGCATTCTTGCGGCAACGATTTCTCGTCGCAACCCTCTTAAGTTCAACGGCAAATCCGGACTGTGAGCCGCCTTCACGAGGCTTGCCCACTCGTCCCGCTCGGTTGTCCATTTGGTGCCTGGGTAAGCAAAGGCGGGCGGCGCGGTCGTCGCGGGGAGCACGACGGGATCGGTTGATCGGTGGTCCCGATCGCGAGCGCCTAGCCGTTGGGCATCTGCAGCGCGACTAACAGCCCAAATCGACGACTCGGGAGTTGAGGTCGCGACCCATAACGCGACGAAGTCGCCGACCGGAGCGTCCCCAACCAGTGAGCAAATACTCGCCTTCTGGAGCGTTGGCCGATCAAGCCACGCCGAGATCATCCGGCTGAACGTTGCACGGACGGCGTCATCACGGCGGTTCGGTGGCTGCAGCGACCAAATTCTGAGGTGAGGCCTTGACCTTGGAGCTAACTCCAAGGTCTACCTTGTCAGGGATGGGACGGACCATCTCCGCTCTTGCCAGGAGCCTCGGACTGAGAGCCGACACGCTGCGCTATTACGAGCGGCTCGGTCTGCTTCCACCAGCCGAGCGCACGGCGGCGGGCTACCGGATTTACGACGACGATGCCTCCGAGCGACTTCAGTTCATCAAGGGTGCGAAAAAGATGGGCCTCAGACTCGGCGACATCAAGGAACTGCTCGACGTGAGTGATCGGGGACAATGCCCTTGCGGGCACACTCAGGTCCTCGTGCAACGGCGGCTCGCCGAGGTCGAGTCCGAGATCAAACAACTCGCTGCGATACGCCGCCAGCTCCTCGGACTGAAGAAGCGAAACCAGGAGTGCTTCGATGCCACGGCGGAGCAATGGTCGTGCGTAACTGGGATCGAGAAAGGAGGTGGACGATGAGCACTTGTCCGCACTGCGGTTGCGATTGCGGCTGCTGTCCTTGTTGCTGTTGCGGAGACTAACGAGGTGAGTTGACGGCGTCGCCGCCCGGGTGCGCGCTGCGCCGTTCCGATCGCAATGTGTACGCGACGCCGACCTGCGCTCGCACGAAGTCAGGAGCGGTTCGCTTCGCTAACCGCAACGTCACGAAACCCAGCGCGAACGAGCCCGTATTCGCTGCGTCCCCGATTCATTTACCAAGTGACGGCACAAGGGGTATCACCGACCGTCCGGCTTCGTGCGTCACATCGCGGCACCTATGAGTCATGCCCAGTTGGATAGCGATGAGTGATAGGGGATTTCCGGCTCGACTCAGCGCAGAGGCGGACGAAGTTCGCTCCAAGTAACCGTGATCTGTCACGAACCGGTATCCGAGACCGTCGTACTCGGGTGGATGCGAGAGCGTTTCGCACGCCGAGGCGGACTTCGTGGTAGCCGAGAAGTTTGGCTCACGCAAGCGATGGGGTCTGTGAACGCGACGCGCGTCAGGGGCATCGCGTGAAGCTCATGATCCAGTTCGTTTCCCAGCTGTCTTCCGAGTCGGTGGAGAACGCTTGCTCCCAGCGCGCGCTTTGGTCAGTGATATCTGCCCACACATATCGCGCGAGGATCGACCGTTCCTCGTAGAGGTCGTCTCCGAAAAAACGCCCTTCTCCTTCTTCGAACCTCGCGTCACCGGCGCCTGCAGTTGGCCGTCGCGGCTGCTCGCCCAGTGGATCGACCAGTCGTCGCTGCTGGGTCGGTACAACCGAACCGATAATCGAAGCTACGGCCCCGTCGAAAAGACGCACGCAGGTGGCTCGCGACGGGAACGTATCCCACTCAGCGCTACCGCTGAGGGGCCGGTGCAGCCGCTGGTTCTCGACCGTCCACTCCGCAGCGAGGAAGTCGAAGTCGTTCACCGCGAACCGCTCGTCATCCCGTCCGGAAACCGGTCGGCGAGGTACGCAGCGAGATCAGGCACATCCGGCACGAGGACGTGGCGAACCCACGCTTTGCGCTCGTGCTCCAAGGGAGCCAGTTCCCACACGCAGCCAATCCAGGGCCGGTCGAGCGGCCGGAAATTCGTCGGATCTTCGTCCTCGCAGCCGAGAAAAGGGATGCCTGCCGCAGACGTCCGGCACTCGATGACGTTCGTCCACACCCAGCTGAAGGCGTCGAGGAACGCACCCTGGCTGTTGCGATGCAGCACGGTGAAGCCGGCCGGCGGCATCTCCTCGTCGGGCTCGGGGAGCAGCGACGCGACGAACCGGTCGGCCGCGTCGCGGATCTCGTCCTCGATCGGTGCGCCGGCCGCGCTGACCTGGTAGCGCTTCAGCGTGCGGCCGGCCGCCTCACCAACACCGGCCCAACAGACGAACTTCTCCGAAAAGGCCATGACGGCCACAGTAGGTGCCCATCCCTGACGAGACGACTGGTCCGACCTCGTCCGGTCGATCGACGACAGGCACCCGCAGTTCCTGTACACGCGAGAACCACCCCAGAACTCCGCCGCATTAGCCCCAAATCCCGTCGTCGAAGTGTCCGCAAACCGGTTCTCGGAGCGTCACAGCGCGAACAAGGTTTCAGCCAAACAGGCGCATTCTGCCGAAGGTGCGCTGAGCCATCCGTCTGTCAGCCATGCGAACGTGTGCTGGACGAGACGATCGCTGTGATGGCTTTGCGACCGAGGCCTGAAACATCGGCGAGTCGGCGGATCGAGGCGCCGGCGCGATGCGCGACTCGGATCATGTCGTCGCGGATCTCTTCTTCTTTGGCGGCCCTCTCCGCGCTCAGACCCACAACGACCAGCGCGGCTCCGGCTTCGCCTTGGTCGTCACCCCTGTACTTGTCCATCGCGACGGTCGCGGCTGACACCTCGGCTTCGCTATAGCTCATCTCTCCTCCCGGAGCGCGCGGGCCAGCTTGTCCCGGATCGCCATTAAGAGCGGTACTCGCGGCGAGACCTCGGCTCTGGCTTCGGCATCGTTCAGGTGCGCCAAGGTCATCCCGAGAAGCTCGAGAGCCTCGACTCGTTCGAGCTCGACGCTGATCACTGGCTCGATTGTAGCCACATGTGGTCCTATTCGGACCGGATTGCGTACGGGTTTCGACGCCTCCGCCGTTCCAGACTCTGTTTCGCGATTGCCCCTGAATCCCCGCCGGCCCGCCTGCCACTGCCCCGATAACGCCGCTCGGGCTCTCTTAAACTCAACGAGTTGCGCTTGCGCTCCTGGCCACCGTGGCAGATCGTCGCCCGCCGCCATCGCTGATCGACGGGCGATTGCGCTGCCCTCAGCCAACGCTTAGAAACCGGTGAACGAGTGACTCGGCCGAAGTTCCTCGATGGCGCCGCCAGCCTCGAAACGCTAAAGCGCTTGCGGTTTTGGCGAAGGCAAGTTTTTTTTGGCCTACCTTTTGGCCTGCCAATCGGGCGAACTGCGTGGATTCGAGGGCACCAGGGGGAAATTTCCGGCGCGACACCACAGATGGTAGGCACCGTGATGGATTCAGCGGTGCTCGGCGGACGTTCTCTTGACCTTTAGCAGTGAGCCCGATTCGGCCGCTCTCGCACCTCTCCCAGGGCTTTTGTTCTCAGTTGGCCTACCTTTGGCCTACCTTCCCATTCTGACACGACCGGAAGGACTCAGACCGCCTGCCCGGACGCGGGAGATTCGAGCGTTCGCGTTCGGGATCCGACAAGGACGGCTGAAGAAATATCCGTCTGATATGGCGCGGGAATCCGTTCGAGCCCTCGACGTTCCGTGCAGCGATCTGTTCGCGACCGCCCATAAACGAATCCTCGGAGACGCCGCGCTGCGGGGATATTGGGCGCTCGACGTGCGTGGTAGGGGACGCTTTCTGCGCCGTTTAGCGCAGCCAGCGAACGTTATGTG
>JBAVUF010000050.1:0-4153 GCA_049696635.1 Acidimicrobiales bacterium
GGCGGCGCCAAGGTCACGTTCACCAATCCGCCGGTCATCAATGGCCCTCCTCTCCCAGCCCACTGGGTAGGAGGGCGACCCGTCGCGAGTCAACCTCTACCGAGCATCACGTCGTCGCAGCTTGCAGAGCTAAAAACGCAGGCCGAAAAGCTGCATGCCTTCGATATGCACGAGTTGTTGATCAGATCCGCCGTCGCGCTCGGTCTGATGGCGATCGTCGCCGTTGGTCTCGGATGGCTAGTCGCAGGCCGCGTGCTTCGCCCGGTGCGCGCGATCAGCGCGACGGCGCGGCAGATCGGTGCGAGCAATCTTCAAGAACGCCTCAGCCTCGACGCTCCTGACGACGAGTTCCGCGAGCTCGCTGCGACTCTCAACGACCTCCTGGCGCGGTTGGAGGCCTCGTTCGAGTCCCAGCGGCGCTTCGTAGCCAACGCGTCCCACGAACTGCGTACTCCGCTCACGCTCGATCGCGCGCTGCTCGAACGCGCCCTTCGAAGTCCAGAGCCGACGCAGACGCTTTGGCGTTCCACCTGCGAGCGTCTGCTGGCTTCCAGCAAACAGCAAAACCGACTGATCGAGGCGCTCCTGACGCTGGCACGCAGCGAAGGAGGCGTCCGCCGGCTTGAATCCTTCGAGCTTTCGACTGCCATCGACGACGTCCTTCTCAGCCCAGAGCTCGCCGTCAATGGAAATGGACTCCGGTTCGAAAAGGAGATCGCGCCGGCGACAGTGAGGGGCGACCCTCGTCTCGTCGAACGCCTAGTACGCAACCTCGTCGACAATGCCCTTCGCTATAACCGACCAGCTGGACGGGTGCGCATAGCTGCCGGAACTCGTGCCGGTTGCGCCGTTCTTGCAGTTTCCAACACGGGCCCGGCGATCTCTGCGGCCGACATCGATCGCCTATTCCGACCCTTCGAACGACTCCACCTGAACCGGCACGGCCGCACCGACGGCATCGGACTTGGACTCTCGATCGTCAAGGCGATCGCCGACGCGCACGGCGCCCGTATCTCCGCGACGCCCCAGCCCCAGGGAGGGCTGAATGTAGAAGTGACGTTTCCGTCTGCCGAGATGCATTTCGACCCAAGTAGCACCCAGGTACCAAGGAGCGCGTCGCTGGACGGAGCACCTTCCGCAACGACGACCTACCCCTTGGCAAACGAATTGGTGATAGCCGTCGATTCGCGGCGCAGGGGAGATGAAGGCGAGTCTTCGGTCGCGGTTTGAGAACGCCCAGCGCGGTCGACGGTCCTCCCGGCTAGGACCCGATACATCAATTGATGCTCGCCGCCGGATTGCCCATATGGAAAACCGGTAGGGGCGTCGAGTCCGCGATGGGCACGTAACTCCTGCGTCGGGGCTTTCGTCCCTGATGCCAATCGGCCCTATTCGGGCGTTGCTGAGCGACCGACAATGCACCTGATGGGAGGCATGCGCTCGGCGCGAGAGCGGCGGCTTCGGCGATGACGCGTGTCGCCGAGCGGCCGAAGCCATTTCTCGTCGCGCAGTACTGCAAGGGCTGCGGTCGCTGCATCGCCTCCTGCCCGAAGGACTGCATCTCCCGCGGCACGGAGATCAACCCGCAGACTGGCCTCACCCCAGTGCTTCTCGACCTTACGGACTGCAACGGTTGCCGGTTGTGCCTCGATGCCTGTCCCGAGCCGTACGGGCTGTGCGCCGAAGGCGACGAGGCTGCGTTCGAACCGGTCGACCCCGCGCGGCTCTTCGGTCCGCGTCCCTTCGATGTCCCCGTCCCCGAGCCGATCCCTGACCGGCGCCTGCCGCTTCCTTCGCGCGAGCCGCTCGTCATCAAGGGGACGTACGCCGTGGCCGCCGGCGCGCTCCTCGCCGGTTGCCGCCACGTCTTCGGCTATCCGATCACCCCGTCGAGCGAAGGCGCCGAGCTGATGGCGACGGTGCTTCCGGACCTCGGCGGGGTGTTCGTTCAGGCTGTCAGCGAAGTCGCCACCGTCAACATGATGTACGGGGCGGGCGCCGCCGGACGCCGCTGCATGACCTTCACGAGCTCGCCCGGCTTCAGCCTGATGCTCGAGGGCATTTCCTACATGGTGGGAGCCGAAGTCCCGGGGGTCTTCGTCGACATCATGCGCGGCGGACCCGGACTCGGCAACATCGCTCCAGAGCAGACGGACATCAAGCTCGTGTGTCGTGGCCTCGGCCACGGCAACACCCACGCGATCGTGCTCGCGCCGGCGACCCCGCAGGAGATGCTCGATCTCGCGATGCTCGCCTTCGATCTCGCGTTCGAATACCGCAACCCGGTTGTGATCGTTGGAGACGGATACCTCGGTCAGATGACCGGGAAGGTGCGTCTTCCATCGGAGTACGTCGTTCCTGGCGTTCCCGAGTGGGCGGTCGTCGGTGACCGAGCGCACCGCGGCAACCTCATTTCGTCGATCGATCTCGAAGAAGTTGACCTCGAGGCGCACAACGAATCGCTGAACGAGAAGTACGCGCAGATGACGGCGAAGGAACAGCGCGCCGATCTCTACCTCTGCGACGACGCGGACATCCTCCTCGTCGCGTGCAACACGCCCGCGCAGCTCGCGAAAGGGGCGATCCGCGAACTTCGCGAACACGGGCTGAATGTCGGGATGTTTCGCCCGATCACTCTCTGGCCGTTCCCGATCGACGCGCTCGTCAGCGCGCTCCCTGAGGTCTCTGAGCTTGTCGTCGTCGAGGCGAGCAGCGGACAGCTCGAGGACGAGATGCGCCTCGCCCTCAGTCACGCCGGCGTGCAGGCGCCACCGCCGATCTCCTTCGTCCGACGGATGGGAGGCGTGCTTCCCTCCCAGAAAGAGGTTGTCGAACACGTGCTCGAACTGAAAAAGGAACGGTAATGCCGACATCGGTTTTCTACCGGGTGTTCGAACGGCACGAGCACGCTGAGGGCATCAACGCCCATTCGACGACGTACTGCCCGGGTTGCGGCCACGGCGTTGCCCAGAAGTTCCTCGCCGAGGCGATCGACGAACTCGGCGTCCAGGACCGGACGATTCTCGTCTCGCCGGTGGGATGTGCGGTGTTCAGCTACTACTACTTCGACGTCGGCAACACCCAAGCAGCGCACGGCAGGGCGCCGGCTGTCGCGATCGGCCACAAGACGGCGAATCCGGACTCGATCGTCGTCTGTTACCAAGGTGACGGCGACCTCGCATCGATCGGGCTTGCCGAGATCGTGAGCACCGCCCAAATGGGAATTCCGATCACGATCGTTTTCATCAACAACGCGATCTACGGCATGACCGGCGGCCAGATGGCGCCGACGACGCTGCTCGGGCAGAAGACGACGACCACCCCGAAGGGACGGACGCGCCTTGCAGGTGAACCGCTCAAGATGGCCGAGCTGATCGCCTCCCTCGACGGACCCGTGTTTGTCGAGAGGGTCGCGCTCTATGACAACAAGCGGCGAACGCACGCGAAGCGCACCATCAAAAAGGCGCTCGAGTTCCAGGTGTCCGGGGCTGGCTTCGCCTTTGTGGAGGTGCTCTCCGAGTGCCCGGTGCACTGGGGCCTCGATCCGGAAGGGGCAGAGAACTGGGTGCGCGAGGCGATGGAGCCGGTGTTCCCGCTCGGGGTGAAAAAGGACGTCACCGCCGATGGCGGCGGATACCCACCGATTCCGTCGCCCTCGTATTCCGCAGAGGGGGTCCTTCAGGCGGTCGGGGTGTCGAGCGAAACGCCGCCGCGCTTTGCGGAGGGCTTCTCCGAACACCTCGACCGAGAGGACGTCAGCTTCAAGTTCGCCGGTTCTGGAGGCGACGGCGCGCAGACCGCGGCGATGATCCTAACTCGATGCGCGATCAACGAGGGATTCGACGCGACCCATATCCCGAGTTACGGACCTCAGTCACGCGGAGGAACGTCGTACGCCGATGTCCACGTCGCAAAAGACGAGGTCCTTTCACCCGCCGCGCCGAGTCCGCACGTCCTCGTCGCCTTCAACGCGCCGAGCCTCGCGAAGTTCGGCCCGTCGGTTCGTCCCGGGGGAACGATCATCTACGACAGCTCGGTGATCGACGCGCCACCCGAAGGTCTCGGCAAAGGTGTTCGGCTCGTCGGAGTGCCGTGCACGATGATCGCGAAAGACCTCGGCTCGGTCGTCGTGAAGAACATCGTCGCCCTTGGG
>JBAVUF010000051.1:0-1846 GCA_049696635.1 Acidimicrobiales bacterium
AATGGACCCGACGGAGAAAAGGGCGAAGGCGGAGGATTCGGCGGCGTCGTCTACCCGATCGGCGTATATGTCGTCCGCGACGGTGACGCAAAGTTCGTTCCAAGCGTGAACGCGTCGCGAATCGCAGCATCGGTGCTCAGTCTGGTCGGCATCTCGATGAATCGCGCTTTGCGAAGGAGACGTAACGCGAAGCGGGCGATGGCGACGTTGAAGTCGCCAGCGACTCGGATATTCAGCCGTGGTCAAAACTGGCGGGATTCAACGCGTCACCACCGAGACGAAGCGTTTCATTTGCCACGGTTGCTGCGGCGAGCAGCATTCACCGAGGGGCACACTGAAGGCGAGTGATCGCGTTCGGCGGCGCGATCCGCTCCCGCGTGAGCTGTTCTTCGCGACGAGCGTCCGGGTGTTTCCTCGTGCCACTTCGATCGTGTCGAACGACACAAGAGGGACTGGGGGATAGCCCCAGTCCCTCTTGCAAGGGAGGCGCCAGCCGCGCGCCTCTGTCCATTTACAGCTTGCCCGGCAGGCTTTCCGCCTGACTGATGAGCGCCCGCGCCTGCGTGGTCAGCGCGTCCGCCTGCGCGGCAGACAGGCTGCCGCCGTGGAACTCGACGCTCTCTAGGTCCGACTCGATCGTCGCCGAGAGCGCGTCACGCTGTGATCCGAGGCTCTTCAGGTCCGTCTCCATCGTTTGGTAGGTGGAGGTCGTAGTGCTCTCGAGGCCGATCGTCGCGGCCTTGAGCGTCGCCATCCCGAACTCACCGACAGACGCCTCGAGCTGCTTATAGGTCGCGCCGAGGGAAAGGAATGCGTCGTAGTCCTGGGACCCGTTCAAGCCTGATGGGTGAACGGCTCGGTCGAGGATCTCGTAGATGACCCGGCCGGCGTGTTCGTAGTCATCGGTGAGCCCGGCGAGTGCCATCAATGTCGGCCGGACGTCGGTCTCGTCGGTCCAAGTGTTCGAATCGACGCCGTTGTTAGCGACGCCAGGGCCGACGAAGCCAACCCAGTTCGTATTGATCTCCGGTGCGACGTCGCCGTGATCCCAGGCGTACCCCGGATCGATAACGACGCACGGATCGCTCGTCGCCGTGTTCGCGCTCGAAGAGCTCGGCGGGGTGCAGGTGCTCGACCCGGTCGAGACGTAGAGGTCCGTGTTGGCGAAGTCGGTGAAGGTGGGTGTGCGATCGGGATCGGCCGTGACCATGTGGAGGATGTTCTCCTCGGTCTGATCGGCGAGGTAGTTCGTGAAACTGATCATCCCGCCTGTGTATGGATCCGGAACCTTGAGGACGCCGAGGTCCTGTTCGAGCGTCCGCTCGTCGCTGCCGCCTTGGGCTGGCTCGCCGTTCAGGTAGAAGTTCGGCGCGGTGTCGTCCTCGATCTGGTAGTCGGTCGGGGCGCCGGAGTCATGCTCGGCGAGGAGCCCGGTGACGTTCGCCGCGAGCTCGCCGATCGACCCTTTTGGAAAGACGCAGAACGTCGTTATCCCGTCACAGCCGGCGGGGCTCGGGTCCCGCGTGCCAGCGAAGTGGTCGCCTTCGTCGGAGCTGAAGATGAACAGCGTGTTCTGTGGGGTGATCCCGGCGGCGGCGAGGCGGGCAAAGAAGGTCGCGAACGCGGAGTTGTCGGCGGCGAGGTTCGACTCGTGCGCAGCGTCACCAGGACCAGCTGCGTTGCCCGTCGCGTAGTTCTGGTGGGCGTCTTCGATATAGCCGTAGGTGACGGGGATCCCGTGCTCTTGCATCGCGAGGATGTAACCGAGCGTCTGTGAGGCCGTCGGATCGAAACCGGGGAATCCGGGCGTGCCGGTGTAGGGATCGGTGATCGGCGTGCCGCCGAG
>JBAVUF010000052.1:0-8188 GCA_049696635.1 Acidimicrobiales bacterium
CGGTAGTCGGGCGGCCGCCACGACACCGGCGCCGAAAATGATGGCCCCTAGGGCGAGCGTCCACGCCGCGCCGATCTGCAGGAACCCGATGGCAAGCGGCGACGCGGCGAAGCCCCCAAGTGATGCGAGCACGGCGAGCTTCGCGTTCGCACTCGCGAGATCGTCACCGGCGGGCGCCATTTCGGGAACGAGCGCGGCGCGGCTGACGAGGTACAGCTTCCCGAGGACGAGCACGCCGAACGCCTCGGGAAACAGCAGCAGGCTGTGCAGGTCCCTCGCCATGAGGATGCAGAAGGCGGCCGAGCCGAGGTTCGAGATCCCGACGCTCGTGCGCCGCGCCTCCTTGCCGCGGTCGAGAAGCGGGCTGAGCGCCGGGCCGACGAGGGTGAACGGGGCGATCGTGAGCAAGAGGTAGAGGAGGACCTTGCCCTTCGCCTCGTGCAAGGAAATGGAAAAGAACAGCGATCCTGCGAGCGAGACCGTCACACAAGCGGTCCCGGCCGCCTGCAGAGTATGGACGAGCGCGAGCCGCCCGAAGGGTTGCGACTGGTCGAGCAGACCGTGGACCGACGAGCGGACGATCCTCGTCACGCGCGCGATCCGTCGGTTCTCTGCCATCAACGTCTCCCAGTTGCGCCCGCAGTCGATGCTAGGAGTCGGTGGAAACTTGGCGACGAATCGCAACGGGAACGAGCGGACGGACCCTCTCGACCCGAACGCGGCCGATCAGAGCTTGAGAAGGTCGTGGACGAGGAGGAACAGCACCAAGACGATGACGGCGAGATAGATCCACGTCATCGCCCAGCGGTGGCTGCTGTTCGCCAGCCAGTAGCGGCGGATGCCCCGGACGTCGAAGACGAGTGCCAGCAGCGCCGCCGGCACGCCGATGTACGGCGCGGCGCCCGTGGCGAGCCCGACAAGCGGCAGCACTACCGGGACGAGTACGTAGCTGAACAGGCAGCGGAGACCCGAGAGCACCATCGCAAAACTGAAGCTGCGCTGGGCTTGGACAACCGAGAGCTGCGGTGGTCCGTCGGGGATCGCAAGCACGCGTCGGACAAGGCAGTCGCCCCGGCTACGGAGGCGTTGACCGGCGTGGGCGTCCGCGTCGACGAGCACTTTCTCTATCCCCTTTGGGTTCTTTTCCTGATCATTGTCGCTCGGATCCGGGTCTCGGTTCCATGCGGCTGTCGTCTCGCATGCCGGCCGACATTCATGGACCCCCGTCCTCGTCGGCGGTTGGAGGGTCCTCGGGAACGCGCATCGCCGTACCGATCACCGTCGGGTCGAGTTTCCAGCCGGCTCTTCGGTATTCGTCTTCTGTCATCGGACGTCCCCAGACACGGGTGACCACCTCTTGTTCGGGCCGCCGCTGGTTCTCGATCGCCTGCAAGGCGATCGAGCGCTGATCGGCTGCGGTGAGCGGAGGCTGCACCAGTCCCCGCGGCCAGAGCCGTCGGAAGATCACGACGTTCAGCTCCGCCGAGTACACGGTGATCTGCGCCCCGATCGCGAGCCACGCGATAAGTCCCAGCACCGTGCCGAATGTGCCGTAGACCGCGTTGTCGTTTTTCAGATAGTGGCCGACGACGTAGCCGCCGAACGCCTGAACCACCGTCCATAATGCGCCGGCGACAACCGCTCCGGGTATGAGGTGGCGGGTCTCGACCTGTTTCGGGGTGAGGACGCGGAACGCGGCGACGTAGATCCCGACGTTTGCGATCGCCGCGACGATTTCGGCAGCCACCCCGAGCCAGAACTCGTGACGCCCGAAGGTCCCAAAGCTCGAAAGGAACGTCGTCGTCACCAGCCCGACCGCAAGGACAAGAAGGAAGGTGAGACTGCGCGCCATACGCACCCAGTAGTTCGGCCGGACCGCGGCGGGAATGTTCCAGACCTGCTCCATCACATAGAGGCCAGTACCGGCGAGGCCCGTCGTCCCATATATAAGCCCGATGATGCCGACCGTGAGCCCGAAGGCCGAGTTGCGCCGCAAGACGTGGACGTTGTCGAGAAGGTCTCGTCCCACGATCGGAAATTCCGCGAACGTCGAATGCAACACGGCCCGCTGAGCGGACGGGTCCGTCGAGAGCACGATCGCGAGCCCCGTGGCGAGCAGCAACAGCAGCGGAAACACCGTCGTGAACCCGGCGAACGTCAGGCGGACGCTGAGACCGCCGCCGTTGTCGTCCCCATACTTCTTCACGACACCGAAGAAGAACGCCAGTGGGCTGTGTCGCTGTTGGAACGCGTCGATCCGCCGAACGGCACCTTCGAAGACGTTCATTGAGACATTCTCGGCCGATCGGTCGAGACAAACCGGTTCCCGGCGGTCGCCTCGATCCGCGGTGGAATCGTACGCACGACCCTGACCCGCGATCTATCGGAGTTCGACGGACTCCGGGACGGTCTCGACGTAGCCCTCATAGCCGGAACGTTCAAGCTCCTCCGCGAGCTGCGGGCCGCCCGATTCGACGATCCGACCCCGGACGAGCACGTGCACGAAGTCGGGCCGCAGCTCGGTCAGCAGACGGTTGTAGTGCGTGATGGCGAGGACACCGAGCGCCTCGTGAGTGCCGTTGTGATCGCGGACCATGCGCTCGACTCGTCGCGCGACGTCGCGCATCGCGTCGATGTCCAAGCCCGAATCGAGCTCATCCAAGAGAGCGATTCTCGGCTTGAGCGTCGCAAGCTGCAGGGTTTCCAATCGTTTGCGCTCGCCGCCCGAGGCACCGACGTTCACCGGTCGCTCGGCAACGTCGACGCTCAAGCCGATCGACGCCGCTTCTTCGAGGATCGAACGTCGGAAAACCGTGCGATCTCCGCGTGGTCCGTTCCCGCGACGCGACCCTTCGACGATCAAATCCTCAAGACTGACTCCCGGAAGATCGATCGGATGCTGGAACGCGAGGAAAAGCCCGAGCTCCGAGCGACGCCACGCCGGAAGGCCGACGATGTCGGTGCCGTCGAGCTCGATTGCTCCCCGGATCACCTCGAAGTCCGGATGACCCATGAGCGCGAATCCGAGCGTGCTCTTGCCGGCTCCGTTCGGACCCATTACAGCGTGGACCTCGCCAGAAGAGATCGCGAGGTCGACCCCGTGGAGGATCTCGACGCCCGACACCGCGACGGCAAGATCACGAACGACGAGCGATGTCATCTCACTCCACTCGATCCGACGTCGGAGCGTTCACGGAAGAACCACGAAGACACTGTTTCCCTCGACCTCGACCGGGTAAACCTCGATCGGCAAGGTGGCCGGAAGCGTGAGTGGCTCTCCCGTCGTCAGTGAAAAAAGGCTGCCGTGCTTCCAGCACTCGATCTCACACTGCGCGGGCTCGACCTCCCCTTCTGAGAGCGAGTAGTCCTCGTGGCTGCATGTATCGGAAACTGCGTGAAACCCGTCGTCACAGTGCACGACGCAGATCGCGGTGCCATCCGTCTCAAATTTGAAGGTCGCGCCGACTCCGACCTCGTCGACCGAGCACGCCCGCACTCTCCTCGGTGCCGATTCGGTGCTCACGACGCCCGCCCCAACGATTCAACGGGTTTCGACGCATCGAGTCGTGACGCGACCGCCGAGCGGAGGTAGTTCGCGAGTCCCCTATCAAGCGTCCGCGCGAACAGATCCTCAAAGAACCCGAGCAGGATGAGGCGCTCCGCGACCTCCGGCCGGACGCCGCGCGATTCCACGTAGAACCGTTGCTCGCGGTCGATCGGGCCGACCGCCGAGGCGTGGCTGCAGCGGACGTCGTTCTCTTCGATCTCGAGGTTCGGCACCGAGTCCGCGTGTGCGCGCTCGGACAGGACGAGGTTTCTGTTCGTCTGTGCCGCGTCGGACTTTCGAGCGCCCTTGTGGATGCGGATGAGCCCGCTGTACACCGACCTTGCCGAGTCGTCGACGGCACCTTTGAAGACGAGGTTGCTCCGGGTCTGCGGGGCAGCGTGGTCCTGGAATGTCCGCATGTCCTGCACCTGATCGCCGTCGGCGAAGTACGCCGCGAGCAGCTCGCCTTCGGAATGTTCGCCGGCGAGCGTCGACCTCGTGCAGAGGCGGGCATAGTCGCCTCCAAGACCCGCGGTGAAAGAGCGAACCGTGGCGTCGCGCCCGACCGAGCTGTACAGGTAGCCGATCTGCCACGCCGATCGGTCGAGCTCCTGGACGGCCTCATACTCGAGGTGGGCGTTCGCGCCGATGCGAAGTTCACTCACCGGGCAGACGAGCGGCGCTCCGCCCTCCGAGCGGAAGTGTTCGACGACGGTCACCTGAGAACCATCTCCGAGGTCCACGTAAAGACGCGGGAACACGGCTGACCGATGATCCCGAAAGGTCACGTCGTGGACGATGGCGATCGGCCGCTCGATCCGCACTCCCGGCGGGACGACGAGGATCACGGCGTCAGAGCCGAACGCCTCGGCGAGCGTCGTGAAGTAATCCGGAGCCGACGCCAACAGCGCTCCGAACCCACCGGGTTCTTCTGCGAAATTCGCCGCCGATCCGCAACGGACGCCGAGCTTGCCGAGCTGCACGTCGTTGTCGAACGCGACGACCCGGCCGTCAACGGTCCGAACGAGGGCGGAGACGTCGCCGATCCCCGCGAGGAGCGCTCCATCAGGAACGGATTGAGAAACGGGTTCTGGTTCTGGCGCAACAGGGACAAGTTCGATTTCACGCAGATCGAGAGCGTCGATCCGCCCGTAGCGCCAGTCCTCGTCGGCTTCGGTCGGAACGGCGAATTCCTCGAGACGTCGGGTCGCGGCGAGTCGGCGTTGCTTCCACCAATCCGGTTCGCTGACCGCGGTCTTCGTGCTTGCGGCCGTTTTGCTCGAGCTCAGCGGGGACCACCTTGTCGTGGATCACCTGGGTTTCGCCGCGAAATGCGCCGCTTGAGCCGCCCGATTGGAGATGCAGCCTGACGTTCCGCCCGAGCCTGTTCGGCTTCGACCTCGGCCAGCTCTTCTGATGCGACGCTGCTCACGACGCTTTCCGCCTCTTCGAGCAGCTCGCTCGCTTCTTCACGCGGCTCGTCCGGCTCGTCTTCTGGGGGTGGCGCGACGAGTGACCCGTGCTCCCAGGTGACGTCGGCGAGCCGACGTTCGTACGACGGGCAATTGTCAGGACAACGCCAAGGCGCCTCTGGCGCGAGGTCAAGGACGCAAAATCGCGCGATCTCACCTGAGGCGTACGTTCTCGATTGGAAGTGCTTGCAGTCCTCACGCATCGGCATGCGCGCGGAACCTCCCTAGACACTCAAGATTCAGTTCGATGCACTTGGATGGACGCGGTCGCTAGTCGAGTCGATCAGCCGACAGCGCCTTCCATCTGCAGCTCGATAAGTCGACTCCACTCGACGGCGTACTCCATTGGCAACGTGCGCGTGATCGGCTCGATAAACCCGTTGACGATCATGCTCGTCGCCTGGCTTTCGGACAGTCCGCGGCTCATCAAGTAGAAGAGCTGCTCATCGCCGACTTTCGAAACCGTCGCTTCGTGGCCGATCTCTGCGTCCCGCTCGCCGACCTCCATGTACGGCTTTGTTTCCGAGCCGGACATCTCGTCGAGGATCAGCGCGTCGCAGCGCACGAACGACTTCGCGCGCGTCGCACCGGGATCGACGTGAACCTTCCCGCGGTACGTTGTCGAACCGCCGTCTTTCGAGATCGACTTCGACACGATGGTTGAGGTTGTTTCGGGCGCGCAGTGGAACATTTTCGCTCCGGTGTCCTGCTCCTGGCCCTCACCTGCGTAAGCCACCGACAGAACCTCGCCTGAGGCCTTCGGTCCCATGAGGTAGACCGACGGGTACTTCATCGTCAGCCGACTGTTGTGGACGATGAATCCTTCCGAGACGAAATTGCCCGTTCCCTCGACCTCGATATCCCAGGTCGGAACGACGACCGAGGGCTCTGCGACCTCGACTTTGCGGATCTCAACTGAAGAGGGCAGCTCGATCTGAGAGCGCCCGACAGCACGGAAGCTCTGCTCCTGCCGGCGGACTTGTCCCTCCGCTCGCTCGCGCAGCAGCGGGCTCACGAACTCGAGCAGCCGTTCGTCCGCTCTGAACGAGAGGATGTGGCTGGCCCGGGCGATCGATGAATAGCCAAGGATCGTCACCGACTTCGGCTCGTCGTGCTCTGTCCAAAGACGCGAGACGATGCCGAGCGAAGTGAGAATTCGAGCGGTGTCCTCCAAAAGATGCCGATTCACGGACTTGATCGAAAGGCCAACTCTTCCGGCAGCCGCACAGCCATCTGAGTCCAGGTATCCCGCGACGAACGAGAGCCGCTGACTTTCTGGAAGGTCAAGCACCCATGACGGCACTCGCTTCGTCATCGCGCCAGTGACGAACCCGTTCAGCTCAAACAAGTCGGCGAGCTCAACACTTGACCATCGGATGGCGATGCCGTCGCTGCGTTCCTTGCCCTGAGTCCCAGGTAGGAGTTGGTCCATAACCCGAACCAGCCGAGAACGTGCCCGATCACCGGTCGGGACCGAGAACGTCACGTGGGCGAAACGAGTTCCACCGTTTTTCGCAGGAGCCCGATCGATCGAACCATCCCCGACGAAAAGACCGAACAGCCACATGAGGTCGTCGTTGGTCTCTTCGATCGACGTGAGTCGAGCCCTTGTCTCACGCTTTGCCTCGAAGGCCCCTCCCCACTGATTGCGGCTCTCGAACACCGTCGTCGTTTCGGGCAACATCAACTTGTGCGGGACGCCGTAATCGATCGAGGTTTGCGGAACGATCGCCTTGTCCAGCGCGTCAGCTCGGACGTAAGCAAGTTCGTATCGACCAAGTTTCTTCGCTCGCGTCGCGTCGTACTTATACGAGTAGAACGGGTGATTGTCCGTCACGCGCAACGATCGCGTTCCGAGACGGACTTCTCGAACCTTCTGGTGCCCGGAAAAACGCTTCGCGGTCACTCGACGGAAGCACAGCTCGCCGCTTGTCTCGTCGAAGGCGAGCACCCGATCGCCTGGGACCACAAACTCGATCGGCTTCACACCTGAAGGCGTGGTCACCGTCGAGCCTTCTGCCAGGCATCCGATGTTGCCGTCGATCCATTCGACGTGCGCCTCGGTCTCCGCTCTCGCGCGCTTGGTCACGAGGTTGTACACGTTGTTCGACCAGTTCTGGATCGTGGTGTACGTGATCCGGCTACCCGGTAGTGCGACAAGCTCGACCACCGCCGAATGGAGCGAGTCCGTTGTGTAGACGGGAGCCGAGCACCCTTCGATGTAGTGAACCTGGGCACCCTCGTCGGCGATGATCAGCGTGCGCTCGAATTGGCCCATGTTCTCCGCGTTGATCCGGAAGTACGCCTGCAGCGGCATCTCGACATTGACGCCCGGCGGCACATAAATGAATGAGCCGCCAGACCAAACGGCCGAATTAAGAGCGGCGAATTTGTTGTCGTTCGGCGGGATGATGCGGCCGAAGAAGCGCCGCACGATGTCGGGATAGTCGCGGACCGCAGAGTCCATGTCGCTGAACAGCACACCCTGTTTCGCGAGTTCGTCGCGATTGCGGTGGTATACCACTTCGCTTTCGAACTGCGCGGTCACTCCGGCGAGGTATTTCCGCTCAGCTTCGGGTATGCCGAGCTTCTCGTACGTCTGCTTCACCGATTCCGGGAGTTGTTCCCAGACGTCAACCTGGGCGTCCGTGGGGCGGATGTAGTAGTAGATATCGTCGAAGTCGAGGTCCGGCATTTTGACCGCGAACCACGGCATCATCGGCTTCGCGAGGAAGTGCCGGTACGCCTTCAGGCGGAACGCGAGCATCCACTCGGGCTCCTTTTTGAGGGCCGACATCTCCCGGATCACCTCTTCGTTCAGCCCCTTCCGAGACTTGAAGACGTAATCCTCCGGGTCGCTCCAGCCGAGCTTGTACTTGCCGAGATCGAGGTCAGTCGTCGCCACGGGCCAGCTAACTCCCTTCTTCCGGGATGATTGTCATCGGGAAACGGGAATTTCTCCTATCGCCATAGTAACAACTCGCCAGCCAGCGGAAACGCGCCCAAACGAGGTTGTCGCACGATTAGAAGCTGAAGACCCTCCCGCCTCATCAAACGGGGGCTGAGTTTCTCGCCGAGAGCTCCGGCGGCGGCTGCTCAGGCCAATCGGAGGCGGTGGTTTCGCACCTTCATGAGGTTGTGCACTGCACAGATGAACCGCCACTCGCTC
>JBAVUF010000053.1:0-2383 GCA_049696635.1 Acidimicrobiales bacterium
TCGCAAGACCGCTCCCCGCGGCGGCCAGCAGCGCATCGGAGTGGCCGTGGTAGCAGCCAGCGAACTTCACGATCCGACGGCGGGACGTCGCCGCGCGGGCGAGGCGAATCGCCGACATCGCCGCCTCCGTTCCCGACGAGACGAGCCGCAGCATGTCGCATCCGGGGACCGAAGTGACGATCTTTTCGGCAAGCAGAGTCTCCGCCTCCGTCGGCGCCCCGAACGACGTCCCTTTCGACGACGCGCTGGAGACGGCGTCGGTGACGGCCGGGTGCGCGTGGCCGAGGATCGAGGCACCCCACGACTGGACGTAATCGATATAGCGGTTCCCGTCGACGTCGAACAGGTAGGCGCCCTTCCCGCGCGCCACGAAGTACGGCTCCGCGTTCACCGACTTGAAGGCACGGACCGGCGAGTTCACGCCACCGGGAATGACGCGGCGCGCGCGTCGGTACAGCTCGGCGCTCTTTTCGTGCTCCATCGATTCAGCGAACGCTGAACAGCTCAGCTGCGCGTTGCGCTAAGTAGGTGAGGATGAAGTCGGCTCCGGCACGCTTGATCGAAACCAGCGTCTCTCTGATCGCCGCGTCGAGGTCGATGGCGCCGAGTTGCGCGGCCGACGCGAGCATCGCGTACTCGCCGCTGACGTGATAGGCGGCGACAGGGACGTCGACCGCTCGGGCGACGTCGGAGAGGACGTCGAGATAGTGGAGCGCGGGCTTCACCATCACGACGTCGGCACCTTCCGCGACGTCGAGCATTGCTTCAGCGATCCCCTCGCAGCTGCGCGCCGGATCTTGTTGGTAGCTGCGTCGGTCACCGCCGTCGGCGATCGCCACGTTGACGGCATCACGGAACGGCCCGTACATCGCCGAGGCGTACTTCGCCGCGTAGGCGAGCACCGCAACGTCACTGTGTCCTGATTCGTCGAGCGCAGACCGGATCGCTCGCACCTGGCCATCCATCATCCCGCTCGGGGCGACGATGTCCGCTCCGGCGGCAGCTTGTGCGAGGGCCACCTCGGAGTAGCGCTCGAGGGTCGCGTCGTTGTCGACGATGCCTTTGGCGTCGAGCAGCCCACAGTGTCCGTGATCGGTGTATTCATCGAGGCAGAGGTCCGCGATCAGCGCGAGCTCGTCTCCGATCGCGTCGCGCAACGCGCGCAGCGCCCGCTGCGCGACGCCGTCCGGATCCGAGGCGCCGCTCCCCTGTGCGTCTTTTTCCTCGGGGACGCCGAACAGGACGAGGGCGGGGATTCCGAGTTGAACGAGACGCTTCGCCTCGACGACGAGCGAATCAATCGTGTGCTGGACCACACCGGGCATCGTCGGGATCGGTGCAGGCTCGTTGATTCCCTCGCGCACGAAGACCGGTGCGACGAGATCATCGACCGTGACCGACGTGTCGGCGACGAGGCGGCGGATCGCTGCCGTCCGGCGCAGACGACGCATCCTCCGCTCAGGAAACGCGGCGGCTGATTTAGAAGTCACAGTGCGACTTTACGGCTGCCGCGCTGAACTGCGGTGAGGACGACCGTTTGCACGCGCGAACGCCACCAGCGAGTCGGTAAGGCCATCCGAGGTGTGCACGCCCGCTTCGATCGACACCTCGATTCCGGCATCTTGCGCCGCGGCCGTCGTGATCGGGCCGATCGACGCGACGACTGGCGGGAGATCGGAGACGACGCCGTTTTCGAGGAAGCCGAGCACCGTGGAGGACGAAGTGAAGGTGACCACGTCCGCGGAGCGCACGCGTTCGAGCGAGTCAGGAGAAATCTCCGCCGGCAGCGTTCGGTACGCCTCGACGACATCGACGTGCCACCCGAGTTCGCGCAGTCCCTCAGGAACGACGTCCCTCGCGACCGCGGCGCGTGGGAGAAGGACCTTTCCTCGCCCATCTGGGCGCGGGAAGGCGCTGACGAGTGCCTCGGCCACGTACTCCTCGGGCACGAGGTCGGTGGCGACACCCCGGCGCGAGAGCAATTCGGCGGTCCCTTCGCCGATCGCAGCGACGCGAACCTGACCAAGACCGCCCGCGTCGCCGAGCACATCGATCAGCCGATCGACCGCGTTCTCCGAGGTGAACACGACCCAGGCGAACTCGGACAGGTGCGCCGCGGCGTCGCGAAGAAGCGCCCCGCCGTCTTCGGGAGCGGCGATCGCGATCGTCGGCAAAGCAAAGACGGACGCGCGGTGACGCTCGAGTGCGGCGACGAGCGCGCCCGCCTGATGGGCAGGACGGGTGACGACGACCGCCCAATCCAAAAGTGCGGACGAACCCGATCGATCGCCCGCACCGCGCATGCTCATGAGGCGACAGGTGCCAGGAGAACACGACCGCCGCGCCGGTCCAACACGTCGTCGGCGAGGGCGCGCCCGAGGGC
>JBAVUF010000054.1:0-16551 GCA_049696635.1 Acidimicrobiales bacterium
GTCTCCTCGTCGGGCGCGCTCTCGCTCGTCGGGACGACAGGAATCGTCGCGAGCACCGACGCCGGACCGATTGACATGGCCGCGACCCCCGACGGTTCGACGCTCTATGTCGAAGCTGGACTCGCGGGGGCAGTGGACGAGTTTCACGTCAACGGCGACGGGACCCTGACCCCGATTGCATCGGTCACGGGTCTCGGCGCGGGCATAGAGGGGATCGCTGTGTCGTAGTCCGGTTCGAAACCAACCGTATGCGCGTCTTCGGAACAGCGAGACGATGAGCTGAGTCCGAGGGTCCGCTTACCTGGTCCCTTCGACAGAGCCGTACGACCTTCAACGGTCGTACGGCTCGCGTTCGGCATTGCGCGGCTGAAGTACCCGCACTTGCGGTGTGAGGTCGAAGAATCCGAAATGCGATGGCGAGCAACCGTCGCTCAGTGGCACTTCGATTCGGGACTTCTTGTTGTTATGGGTTGCTCGCAGGCACCCGATTGCGCTCATAGGCTGGAAAGAGCCAGCCCTATCGGGGCAATTGAGATGCGATGCTCATCGGCGACAGATTCCTGTTGCTGCCTGCTCGGATCGTTAACTTGCCGAGGCCTCCGCATCGCCGAGCGACGCGGCGCCTCCAATTTGCTGCAACTAGTTTGATCGTGGCAGCGGCGAATCATCAGATCGCGACCATCTGCACGAAAGACACGGAGTCCACATGCCGTCAATTGGAGTAAGGATTGTTCGCCAGTACGAGCAAGGCGTCGTATTCCGGCTCGGCAAGCTTCGTGGGATCAAGTCTCCAGGACTCGCCTTCGTTCTCCCTCTGTTCGATTCGGTCCGCCTGGTCGATCTACGCACGTTCACGCTTCCTGTCGAGTCACAGCAAGTCATAACCCGAGACAATGTGTCGATTGGAGTCGCTGCGGTCGCCTATTACCGACGAGTGGACGCGGTGAAGTCGATCATTGAGATACAAGACGTTGAGTCCGCGATCTACCAAATTGCCCAGACCACTGTTCGCAACGTGGTGGGCCAACATCACCTCGACGAGGTGCTAACTAACACCACCGACATCAATACGAAGATCCTCTCAATTTTGGAACATACCGCCGCCAACTGGGGTGTCCTAGTTCAACGCATCGAGCTGAAGGACATCGAGCTACCAGAATCAATGCAACGCGCAATGGCACGACAAGCAGAAGCCGAGCGAGAAAAGCGCGCGCGCATCATCGACGCAGAGGGCGAAGCTCTCAGCGTGGGGAAACTCGCCGAAGCCGCACAAATCATCGCCGCAAATCCGATCGCACTCCAACTGCGCAACCTTCAAGTTCTCGCCGAGATCGCGACAGATCACAATTCAACGATTGTTTTCCCCGCAGAAATTATGTCGAGCATCAAATCAGTTGCCAGATTTGTCGAAGGAGAGAATTCCAGCGGCCAATCAAGACCAATTGATCAAACCTCGACGACCTGACGACTCCGTACCTCCAGCTCCCGCGCCACAAAGCCTGGCGGTCAGGGACAATCGCAGCGACTCATCTCGCCGCGCATTATCGGACCGTTGTGGCCTGCTCGCGACCCTGACCACTACCCGCCGGGGGCTACGGCCACGGCGACCAGTCTCCCCCGCATGCTGAGGATGCGCTGGCTGACGCCGGTGCCGTTGAGGCGGTCCCAGCCGATCGTGCCGGAACCCAGTTGGCCCAGCCTCTCCGGACTTCGCTTCGGAGACAGACCGCTCACGGCTGCGACACCGCAGCGAGTGACTGAGCGTTCGCGGCGGCTTACACCTGGGACGTGTCGAAACCGCCGCGCACGCCGTCAGCCCAACGCGACTATTCCGCCGGACTTCCCGACCTTCCCGAGGCTGCCCTGGCACGCCTTCTGCGCCTTCTGGAACAGCGGGTTGTTCGGGCTCAAGTTGCTGCCCGCGCTTGCGCGGATCGATTGCTTGATCCCGCCGCCCGGCGTGGCCGTCGGGTCCGGATAGTCCGTGATGCCATGGCTACGCATGCAGGTGGCGAACTTCAGCGCGTTCGCCAGCATCTTCGCCCGCTGCGCCTGGGAGGGCGGCTTCCCACTTGGCCCTGTTATGTACTTACGACACGCGTTCTGCGCGCTCTGGAACGCAGAAGAACTGGGGTTGATGCCGCTCACGCTGATCTGGCCCTGGCCGTTCGGGTCGGGGAATTTCGGGTAGCCGTGGGAGCGCATGCAGACGGAGAACTGCAACGTCGCCCCGCCCATACCCATCGTGCCGGCGCTCGCCCCGGCCGTCCCGCTGGCCCCGCCCCCCGCGGAGGTCTTGATCGTGCCGGGGGTCTTTGGCGAGCTCGTGGAGGAGCTGTGCTTCAGGCTCGCGACGCCCGGCGCGGCCGAGCCAGAACCGCAGGCGGCGAGGAGCACCGCCACGGCGGCAAGGGCAAGCCCGACTCCAGTGACATGCAGCTTCTTTGTGCGAGCGGTTCGCATCACTCTCGGTTCTGGAAACCTTCGCTCCATCGTCCGCACGGCGGTTGTACGCCGCAGGCGGTTGCGCCGCGGTTACAAGACCGCCCACCCGCCGGCGGTAAGGGGCAGTCGAGTACTCAAGTCGACGCGAATTATGGGACGCGTGCGGATTGATGTCCGCCCGAAGTCAACCGTCAGCCATGGCTCCGCTTGACCGTCGCAGTCACTCGTTCATCGACATCCGAAGACGTCGCACCGTCGCCAGCTGAGGATTCGGATGCCGCCTCCGCCATTGCCGCCCTCAGCCGGAACGCGGCGGGCGGCAGCTCGCCTTTGGAACGTCCGTACGAAAGGAGCTCCCCCCACCAGGCGAGGTCGTCCAGCATGATCGAAGTAGCGATCCTCGTCGGAAAGTCGTTCGGCACACCTTGATCATCGAACGCGGACTCGACCCTGGATATAAGCACGGTGTCTCGAATCGGCACCATCTCTGACTCGATGGCCACGTCGAAGAGGTGCTCGACAGCTCGCACTCCGGCGGCGACTCCGATGCTGTAGCCCACAGCAGCAATCGGTTTGTTGCGCAACGCGTAGCTCACAAACACGTTGTCGAAGGCGTTCTTCAGCACTCCCGGTATGGAGTGCAGGTATTCGGCGGTGATCACCAGCAGTGCGTCCGCGCTCTTGAGAGTCCGATTCCATTCGCGCACAATGGGTTCGGAGTAGGTCGGATCGTTGAAGTCTCCGATCGTGCCGATGTGCTCTTGGAAAATGGGAAGCGGCCAGTCTCGAAGGTCGAGGACTTCAACGTCGAAGGCGCCGTGGGAGGTTGCGCTGTTCACGACCCAGGGAGCGACCCGATCGGCCATGCGGGTGGGTCTCGTACTCGCGATGATGATTTTCAGCTTTAACACTTGTTCTCCAGTCGTCGTCACCTTGTGACACATCTACAAAAATGCCGAAAATGCCTCGTACCCGGCCGGCACTGGTCGGGGGCACATTCGAGCGGACCTTCGACGCTATGTGGGGCAATCACGAGGACCGTCGACCGGCTCTCAGCCGTCGGCCTGGCACCGCCTCGGTCTAGTTAGGCCGTAGGAGCGCTATCAGTGCTCACGATCAGAACGCTGCAGGGGCATTTGTGAGCGATCGCGTTCGGGACACTCCCAAGCACGAAGCGTTTCGCTCCAGTCATGCCCCGATTGCCCACCACGACGAGATCGGCGCCGACAGATGTTGCGACGTTGATAATGCCGTCGGCGGGGTCTTCGCTCAAGTCGTGCACCTCGGCGGTCACGCCTGCCCGCTCAGCATCTGCAAGTGCTTGTTCGCGGATGCGGTTTGCTTCTTCCAACATGCGATCGGTGGTGAGCCGACCTTCATAGTCATGAGGAAAACTCATCGGTCCGCCACCACTGTGATAGGCGTGAACCACGTGCACCTTGGCGCCAGTTAGCTTCGCCAATGAAAGAGCGTGCCGGACGGCGATACCCGCGCGTTCTGATCCGTCGGTGCCGACAACGATCGCCTCGTACGTGTTCTGTGGAGTAGTCAATCTTCGCCCACCTTCGGAATTCGAGCAGGGACGGGGCTCATGAAACTAGCTTTTCGGATTGTCGCGTGCCGTCTTCGCACTCTTTTCTCGACATCGGGGCGGACGACTTGACCTCCGGGATCGCGCTCTTCGCTCAACCCGTCAAAGAAAGGCGAATTCGACTGTTGCCAGGCGACCGATGGCGACTATCAGATCGCCGCCGCGCCCGGGCGCAGCGGCTCGTGGCGGCGGGTCCCGTCGATCTGCTCGCCTGAACCAAAAGGACACTGTCACTGCACGGCCGTTCAAAAGAAATGATCGGATATCTCCCGACCGGGGTCAGGGACGGGCTCGCTGGCTATCTCGTCGTGCGTTGTGGGTCAGAGTCTCCCACCATGGTGGGAAAATCCTCGTAGCTCGCCGTCAGAGAAAGGAGACATGACCACGTGTCCACCACGATTGAACGGGCAGCGCGGATCGTCGTCGGCGTCGATGGCTCGGATTCCTCGCTCGCCGCTCTCAATTGGGCGGCACGACAGGCCGAACTGACCGGCTCCTCCGTCGAAGCGGTTATCGCCTGGAGGTTGCCCATGAGTTACGGATTCCCGGTGCCTGTCGCCCCTAACTTCGATCTCGCGGGCGAGGCCAGCAGGGTCCTCGACGACGCGATCACCTCGATCCGTAGCGCTCATCCGAAGATGGCAATCGAGACTTCGGTGCGCGAGGGCTATGCCGCTCACGTCTTGGTCGGTGCATCGCGCGACGCCGAGCTACTTGTCGTCGGTAGCAGCGGCCACGGTGAGCTGACTGGGATGCTGCTCGGCTCTGTGAGCGAGTACTGCGTGGCCCATAGCCACTGCCCGGTGCTCATCGTGCCGAGTTCACACGTCGTCCACGCCTAACGAGACTCCGGTCGTGAACTTCAACGAGAGCCGACATCCGCTGAAGTAGTCCAGCATTTAATCGAGTTCAAATAAACGCGAAAGTCTCGCGACTACGAGTCGATTGACAGCACGATCTAGCGGGTCACTGATCCGGCGGTCTGGGGGACCCTCAGCAAGTTGACGGCGAGCTATGGGACACCCACCGCTCGCAGATCGTCGTCCGGCGCAGCGTGGAAAAAATAGTCACCAATTTGTCGATTCCGAGCTGCTCTATTCGACTGCAAAAGTGGAGCGCACGAAAATGACGGAGCGCCCGAGTCCGCTCCAGCTCGGGTGATGCTCGAAAGGACGACAAAGATGCGTTTCATGTTGTTCATGATCCCCAACATCGACGAAAAAGACTGGATGCCGGACCCCGAGGCGGTCGTGGCAATGACCGCTTATAACGAGGAGCTGACCAAGGCCGGCGTGCTCCTTTCTCTTGATGGCCTTCATCCCAGCTCGAAGGGGGCCCGCATCACCGGTGGCGGGGGCAAAGTCACTGTTACCGACGGCCCATTCACCGAAGCAAAAGAGATCATTGGCGGCTACTGGCTGATCGATGTCGCCTCGAAAGACGAGGCGATCGAGTGGGCGCGGCGCTGCCCGGCCATCCAGGGACCGGCGACAATCTCGGACTACAGCGGCCCGGTGCCAGTGATCGAGATTCGGCAGGTCTTCGAGATGTCCGATTTCCCAGATGAAGTCCAGCGAGCAGTCGGACAGGACTGAGTACGGCGCATCGACATGAACCAAACACGCGGCACCGAGGATGATGCGCGATCGATCGAGGCGGTGTGGCGGGTCGAGTCGGCCCGCGTCGTCGCTGCGCTCGGCCGCATCGCCGGCGACCTCGGTGCCGCAGAAGATCTCGCTCACGACGCACTGGTCGCCGCGCTTGAGCAGTGGCCCACGACGGGGATACCTACGAGCCCGTTCTCCTGGCTCGTAACGGTTGGCCGGCGACGGTTCATTGACGGGCTTCGCCGATCGGCGCGGGCCGACTCTCGGAACCGGATGCTGCTCCGAGATGCCGAAGTGGAAGAGGCGCGGACCGGCGAGAAGCTCGACTCCATTGCGATGGAGCCCGGTGAGGACCTGCTCCGTCTCATGTTTTCTTGCTGTCACCCCGCATTATCGAATGAGGCGCAAGTCGCTCTCACGCTCAAATTGCTCGGTGGTTTGTCGGTCGAGCAGATCGCCCATGCGACCTTTCAGCGCGAGTCCACCGTGGCGCAGCGAATCGTGCGGGCAAAACGTTCCCTTGCCGCTGCCAGAATCGGTTTCGAGCTGCCGCCCGCCGTCGAGCTACGGGCGAGGGTTGACTCCGTGCTTGGCGTGCTTTATCTGATCTTCAACGAGGGCTACGTCGCGTCGAGCGGGAGTGCCTGGACCGAGCCGACGCTGTGCCGTGAGGCTCTCCGGCTCGGACGCGTGCTCGCCGAGCTCTTAGCGGACATCGAAGAAGTGCACGGGCTTGTCGCGCTGATGGAACTCCAGTCTTCGCGTCTTCGCGCCCGCATCGGTCCAGACGGCGATGCCATACTCCTCGCCGACCAGGACCGTAATCGCTGGGATCGCCTCCTCATCCGGCGCGGACTCGTCGCGCTCGACCGCGCGTCGCGTCTCGGTCGAGGCCTCGGGCCGTACGGCCTCCAAGCCGCTATCGCCGCCTGCCACGCGATCGCGCCGGCGGTGGAGATGACCGACTGGGTTCGCGTCGCCGCGCTCTACGACGCGCTCGGCGAGCTCGCCCCGTCACCGGTTGTCGAACTCAATCGGGCGGTGGCGGTCTCTATGGCCTACGGCCCTGAGGCTGGCCTCGCGGTGCTTGACACGGTCGCCGAGCATCCGGCGCTATCGAGCTACCACCTTTGTCTCTCGGTGCGCGGCGATTTACTCGAGCGCCTCGGTCGTTTCGCCGATGCCGAGGCCGCGTTTCGCAAGGCGGCGGAGATGACTGCCAACGAGCGCGAACAACTACTCCTGCGCAGCCGAGCCAACGATGCGGCAAGCCGACTCCCTCGCCAGTCCTCGTAGGCGCAGGGCGACGGAGCGATCGTGTTATGGGCGTATTCGGCTTCGGGGCAACCTCCAAGAGCGCTAGCTGCGAGGGGCTACGGGCAGGCCTGTTTGATGCGGCGCTCCTGCGACTCGATGCCGGAGATGACGGGTCGGTCGATCTGGGCGCTGCTCTCGTTGCCGCCGTGGGGTAGGTAGAGACCGGAGCCGAGCATGCACGTGCCGGTGTACCAGTAGGCGTTGGCCGTCGCGACCCCTCCCCCTCGAGCCGTGATGCCGCGGAGGCTCAGTATGCCGGGGACTGTGAAGCTCAAGACCTTGGCGGTCCCCTGGGCCGATCGGGCGAGCGCAAGAAAGCTTGCAACCGCCTCTTGTGCACCGGCGAGAGTGCGGAACTGGACGACCTCCGAGAAGCCCTGCCTTCCATCCGCCGCAGCGAGCGACTCGCCGGCGGAGAGAATGAACCCCGCTCGAGCGAAGCGCTTCTCGTAGGTCTTCTGCTGTGCGGCGCTCAGCCCCTCGGACTTGAGGAACGACTTCAATGTCGTCTCCTGCGTCGGCTTGCCTTTGACGGTGAAACCCGGTTGTTCGTTTGGTCGCAGCAGAAAGCCGGTCGCATTGGCCGCCGCCAAAGCGGCGCCGCTCGCCAGCCCGAGTCCCGCGGCGCTTGCGAGCACCACGCTCATCACAAGTAACTTCCGCGGGACCCGCCGGTGGCGCCGACGCGATCGTGTGCTCAGCCTCGGCCGACAGACGCTCACCACAACCCCCTCCTGCCGTAGCTGCGCGCGGTGGAACCTCAGTCCTTCCGCAGTCTGCCATGACGCCTCGACAAGGGAGGAAGTTGCCGCTATCGACCGTTGACACTTTGTTCATGGAGACCCTCCCGAGTAGGGCGATTGGGGCGGGCAGCGGCAGATTGACGATGCATCTTGGGAGCCGGATACTCCTCGTGTGTCAGTCGCAGAGATCGACGCTTATCTGGTCCGCCTTGATGAGCCGAAGCGATCAACTCTGGACCAGTTGCGCCGCACAATTCTCGAAGTCATTCCCGAAGCCGAGCAGGGAATCTCATATGGCGTTCCGGCCTTTCGCGTTCGTGGAAAGGTGGTCGCAGGATTTGCGGCGTTCAAGAATCACTTGAGCTACCTCCCCCACAGCGGCTCAGTGTTTCCAGAGCTGCGTGAAGACCTCGCTAGCTACACGACCTCCCTCGGCGCGCTTCGGTTCGGTGTCGATACGCCTCTTCCGCGACCCCTGGTCGAAAAGCTGATCGAGGTACGCATGGCACAGGCGTTCGCGGAATGAGCCGATAGCCGGCGGTTGGGACGGTCCCGGCGGACGGGAGCCAGACATTATGGGAGTTTTCCAGTCGCCGAAAAGCGCGATTAGACGAAACGCTATTGAGTTGTCACAGCTTGAGGAATCTCATTTCAGAAATGACTCGATCGCGGGCAAAAAGGTGCCCTCATCCTGGAACAGAAATGCATGGCCGGCATCGGAGTAGAGCACGAGCTTTGCTCCTTGGATTTGGCTGGCGACGGCGCGGTCGTTCATAAAGGGATCGAGCTGATCCTCGGTGCCGTCGGCGACGAGGGTTGGTACGGAAATCGCGCCGGTCCTTGGCGCGGCGGGATCTTTGCCATCCCACCATTCATCGATCGCCAGCGACTGCGCAGCTGCTACGGCCGTTGGAACCGAACGACCTGGCGGATAACTGGATTCAGCCAGGAGGTACTCATTGCCCGCGACTGTTTGGTTCGCGGGAAAAAGAGCCGCCAGCTCTTCTTTTGAATTACCACTCTTGAGGGCTTGTATCGCCTTCTGAGAAGGCTTGTCGGTGCCCGACCCCGGGTATGCCGCGCACAGGACCAGATCGCGCACCTGGGCCGGGTGAAGTACCGCGAGGGCGTCGGCGATCATGCTTCCCATCGACCAGCCCAGCACGTTCGATCTGCCCAGTCCGAGAGCAGTGATAAGGGCGCTCGTCTGGTTCGCCATGGCGTCAATGGTGAGCGAAGGCACGCTCTGCGTGCCGCCGATTCCCGCGTTGTTGAAGATCACGACGCGATAACGCTGAGCGAGCGCGTCAACGAACCGCCGATCCCAGACCTGCATCGTCGAGGCGAAACCGGCGATCAACACCAGGGGAGGGCCTCTCCCGACGACTCGGTATTCGACTTTGCCGAGCTTGGTACGTGCGGTTTGCAGAGGAGCGGAGACCACGGAAACGACTCCTGTGACTCGACCCGCCGCACCCGTCACCTTTGCGACGGCCGCCTTGACGAACTTGGCCACCGTCGTGACGTCAGGTGAACCCACATCGGTGTACTCGACAACTCCCAGTCGATTATCCGCATGGAAAAGCACGAGATCTAATCCGAACGGGATCCCTGAAATCTTGAAGTCCAACGCAAACGCCGCATGTGGGGCGACGACTCCAGGAAAGGACAGCGCCCCGAAGGCACCGCTAATTTTCAGGACGCCAAGTGAGAACGAGACCTTCGTGCATCGCGCGAGGGAGCCAATGACGCTTTTCCAAACTTGATTAACTCGAGGACCGGTAGTCAGGTACTCAGCGAGGGAGGGCACACTCGGCCCCTGCACGAAGTATGTGCTCGCGTTGGTCCATCCCTTCGTCTTTATGTCCAAAATGGAAAGGCATGATTTACCGGTCGACGCACTGCCGACCGCGGCCTCGTGTCGGACCGCCCAGCCGGCCGGTAGATCTGTGACCGAAAGAAGACGACTCTCGAGCGCCGCATTGGAACCGCCCTTCACGGACAAGGAACGGGCGTACGTCGGCATGGCGAGACCCGCCAAAATCGCAACGGCAGCACAGGAGCAGAGGTACCTCGACAGGCTCCTACCGTAAGTCGGAATTCCTGTGCCTCCATCGGATATCGATTTTGCAATCTTCACACGCGCTATCCGGTTTGCTTTAAGCAAGGACTCCGGAAGGTTCGCGTTCGCCGCTGAGGAGATGCGGTGTAAAACGCTTCGGGCCGAACTACTCACATCATGGCCTATGAAGGTGACGCTCGGTCACCACGCGGTGGATGCCTTCGGCATTGTCACTGGTCAGGGACAGTCGCGAAAACCTGTCTCGACGCTCATTAGGGGACGCGCTGCGACTTTAAGTGTCGCCACTTCACATTTTGTTGTGCGTCCCGACTTCCCTACGAAAGCGACTTGCTCACGGCGCTCAGCCCGGTGCCAGCGACTTGCAAGCCTTCATGGCCGACTGGACCTGCGGAGAGTTCGGGTTCCCCGGGAAGCGCATGCCGACGCCGCCTTGGCTCTCGACCGGGTCGGGGGTGTTGGGGAGGCCGTGCGTGCGCAGGCACCGCACGTACTTCAACAGCTTGGTGAGCGCCTGCTGCAGCCCCGCGGCGGTCGGCTTCCCGCCGTTCGGAAGGAGGTGCGTACACGCCTTGTCGGCCGAGTTGTACTGGGCGGAGCGGACGTCGACGCGCTGGCCGTTGAGAAGCCCGCGGTCGTAGAGGAAGCTGCCATCGCTCGTCGGGTCGGGCATGTTCGGCACGCCGTGGGTGCGCATGCACTGGGCGTACTTGACGGCGTCCAGGTAGTTGGCTTCCTTATTCCCGCCCGAGGCCCCGGCGGGCGGGGAGGTCGTCGTCGTGGTCGACGACCCGAGGCTCGCTACCCCCGGTCCGGAAGCGCCCCCGCAGGCGGCGAAGAGCGTCGCCACGGCGAGCGCGAGCCCGACCCAGGCGGCATGCAGCTTCGTTCTTTTGGCGGATCGCATCACCGTCGGCTTCCTGAAGCACTGCAATTTCCTTCCTCGCTCATCTTGTACGCCGAAAACGGTTGCGCCACGGTTACGAGAATGCCTACCTCCCGGCGACTGATCGGTGATAGTCAAGCCAAGTCGCCTGTTACCCGGTCAGTCTCATCGCACTATTGACTTAAGCGTTAAGGGCGACCTTTGGCGCCTCCTGGCTGTGCGAAGAACCGTTCGATCTGGTACGGGGTCTGTCGAAAGACGGAAGCTTTACGCGTGGCTCCCGAATGGTTGATCGGTGCCAACCGCGCAGCTCACACAGAAAGGAGACAGAACGTGGCGGCAACCCTCAAGTTGACGCGACAAGGGGTCGGCATCGAGCTTCGACGTGGCAAGTTCGACGTCTTGGTCGACGGCAGAAGCGTCGGGTCGATCGACTGGCACGGCACGATCGAGGTGCCCGTCGAGCCGGGGCGTCACACGATCCTCATTCGGGCAGGGCGATACTCGAGCCAGGATCATTCCTTCGAGGCAGCGGATGGCGCGACGGTCACGTTCCAGGTTCATGGCGCGATGGTCTGGCCGCGGTGGGTTGTCTCCATCCTCAAGCCAGACTTGGCCATCTCCCTCAAGCGCGAGTAGTCGCCGATGCGAGGCGATCGTCTTCTGTAGGCAGAAGTACCGGTAGGAGGCCGTCACGAACAGACGCTTCCGAAGCTCTAAGAAGGTCGATCGGCGGGGGAGTCTCCTTCACCAAACTCCGGCTCGCGGCCCTGCCCGGCGTTCGATGTCGCTTTCAATTGCATGAAGACAGCCACGCGAGATCAGTTCAAGCATCGCTCAGGCGTTCGAAGCGACGCGCGCTTTCTATTGCCTGATTTCGGCGGCGACTTGTGGCCGCTGACGTGGGCGCTGACGGACTCGAACCGCCGACCTGCTCGTTGTAAGCGAGCTGCTCTCACCACCTGAGCTAAGCGCCCTTTGTTCATCTTCGCGTGGCGTCGGACCCGGCGGCGCCCTCCTGGCATCCGGCTACGGATGTTCGGTACCAGGTGGTCCGACCGCGTAGATCTCGACTGATCCGCCGCACACCGGGATCGACAGGGTGGCCACGAGCGACGTGGTCGCGCCTGGCAGTACCACGTCGACCGAGCCGACGGTCGAGCATCCGACGCCCCCGACGGGCACGTCGTGGTAGACGACGATGAATTCCGCCTGCCCACCCTTCGAGACGGACACGGTCGTCGCTGGCGGGCCGGAGTCGATGTCGGTCAGCGAAAGGCGCGACCCCGCGCCTGCAGCGCCCTGCTTCGCGGGCGCGAAGAACGTCGCCGTCGGATAGCCCTCGAGCGAGCACGGATCGCCGTGGTTCGTAAGCGTGAACACGGTGTACGACGTCCCCGCTGCGGTCCCTCCGAATGACGCGCCGAGCGTGAGCGCGCTCGTCTTGCATGCGGGCGGCGCCGTCGTCGTCGTCGGCGATGACGACGTGGTGGTGCTCCGTGACGATGTCGTCGTTGTCGTCGATTGGCTGTGGTGATGGTGGTGTCCGCCACCCGACGCTGACGGCGTCGACGTGCACGCCGCGAGCGAGAGCGCGGCGAGCGCGGACAGCACCGCCGCCGGCACCAACCCGCGGACGCTTGCGGCGCGCTGAGGGCGAAAGCGACGCGGAATTATGGGAACAGACCTCGCAGACGCGTCGTCTCCGCGACGCGGCTCAGCCCGAGTGCGACCGCCGCACGCCGCAGCGGCACCTTGAGCGTCTCATGCTCGTGCCACGTCGCCTCGAAGGCGCGCTCCATCGTCTTGTGGTGTCGCTCGGTGAACAGCTCCTTGTCCCACGCGTAGCCCTGTCGGGCCTGAGCCCACTCGAAGTAGGACGCGACGACGCCACCGGCGTTGGCGAGCACGTCCGGAACGACGACCACGCCGCGCGCTTCGAGGATCGGATCGGCCTCCGGTGTCGTCGGGCCGTTCGCCGCTTCGACTAGTACGCGTCCTCCGAAGTTCCTCGCGACGTCCGCGGTGACAACGCCATCGAGCGCGGCAGGGATGACGAGTTCGCATTCGACGGCGAACAGGTCCGCAGGGTTGATCGCGTCCGCCGCCTTGAACCCCGCGACGGTGCCGTGCTCGGCGAAATGGTTCGCCAGCTCGTCGGGATCCAGCCCTTCGTCGTTGTGGATCGCGCCTCCGACGTCCGCGACGGCGACGACGCGCGCTCCTTCCCGCGCGAGCAACTCGACGAGCGGCGCGCCCACCTTTCCGTATCCCTGGATCACCGCCCGCGCGCCGACGAAGTTCATGCCGAGCTTGCTGAACGTTGCCTTGGCGCACAACACGACGCCGACCGAGGTCGCGCCGACGTGGCCGATGATCCCGCCGACTTCAACCGGCTTGCCGGTCACGACCCCTGGAACGTTGTTGCCCGCCATCATCGTGACGGTGTCCATGATCCACGACATGATCCGCGCGTCGGTGTTCACGTCGGGCGCCGGGACGTCGCGGTCTGGACCGAGCAAGCTCGCGATGTCGTACGCGTAGCGCCGCGTCAGCCGTTCGAGCTCGCCATACGAAAGCGTTCCGGGATCGACGGTCACGCCCCCTTTCGCACCGCCGAAGGGGATATCTGCGACCGCGCACTTGATCGTCATGTCCGCAGCGAGCGCCATCACCTCGAACTGATCGACATCATGGTGGAAGCGGATGCCGCCCTTTCCCGGCCCCCGGGCCGTCGAGTGCTGCACGCGCCAACCCGTATAGACCTCGATCTCGCCGCCGTCGAGACGGATCGGGATCGCGACTTCCAAGATGCGCTCGGGCTTGATGATCTGCTCGGTGAGACCGCGCTCCAAACCGAGGAGGTTCGCTGCGTCGGCAATCCGGCCCCGGATCGACTTCCACGCTCCCAAACCGACATCGTTCATGAAATCACTCAACTCCTCCGCGCACTCAATAACAACTCATGGGACGGGAGTTCCGACGGGCGCATCTGTTACGACTCGGCGCTTCGTCAAGAGTTCCGCTTCACGCGAGGTAGAGACGAGCGGCGACTGCGCGAGGATGAGCAACGACGAGAACATCACCCCGAGGAAAACCCCTTCGACGACCGCACGCGCGCCAGTCGCGTGCACGTGATCACTGAACAACCAGATGCCGATCACGATACTCGACAGTGGATTCGCGATGAGTAACGACGCCTGCGACGCGGCGACGGGTCCAGCTTCGAGCGCGTGCTGGCTGATGACGAGACCGACGAGTCCGCTCGCCGCGACTGCGTACGCCGCGGGATGGGAGAACACGTACGCGAGTCCGTGTTGCCACTCATTGGCGACCGTCTTGATGAACGTCGCCGTCAGTGCGAACACGATGCCGGCGCTGACGCCGTACGCCGCGGCGCGAAACGACCGCGGACCGTGCCGCGCGGCGACGAGGGTGATGATCACCGCCGCGCCGGCCGTGGCGAGCAAAAGGATCCAGTCCTCGTTGTCCGGCTGGCCGACGCCGCGTCGCGAGTAGCTCAGTCCGAGGAAGACCCCGAGCCCGACCGCGGTGCCGATCGTTCCTACCCACTCGCGCCAGCCGAGGCGTTGGTGGAACCAGGTCCCGAGGATCAGCACCAGGAACACGATCTCGGTCACCATCACGGGCTGAACAGAGGTGAGGTTCCCATAGGCGAGGGCGACCGACTGGAGCAGGAAACTCGCGGTGGTCAGCGCCAGCCCGACGAACCAGATCGGTCGGCGCATCACAGCCGCCATGAGCTTTTTCGACGTCCGGTTCCCCGACGTAGCCGATTCGACCCCGAGTCGCTGCAGCACCGTCGCCACCGCGTTCGCCACCGCCGCGAACACCGCTAACAGGATGGACATCGCGACCGTTATACCTGGCCCGGCGGCGCGTCGGCCGCCTCGGCATCCATCCACGCGACGTTCCAGGACTTGCGATGGATCGGTGACAGTCCGATCCGTTTGACGGCCGCCCGGTGCGCGGCCGACACATACCCCTTGTTGTGCTCGAAGCCATACCCAGGATGCTCGACTGCGGCGTCCAGCATCCACTCGTCGCGTGTCACCTTCGCGAGCACCGACGCCGATGCAACGGTCGCGCACAGTGCGTCGCCATCCACGACACATCGGGCGTTCGTTTCGGTGTAGTCGATCTTGCCGTCAATGATCACCGCATCGAAGGACGTTCGCAGCGACGAGAGCGCGCGTTTCGCGGCAAGTTTGAGTGCTGCCGTCATCCCGAGCGCGTCACAATCCGAGGCAGCCACGTGACCGAAGGCATAGGCGAGCACCGCTTCGGACAGCGGACCAAAGAGTGACGCCCGCTGATTCGGAGTCAACGTCTTTGAATCACGTACGCCATTCGGCAGCCGTCGCAGCTCCGACGCGCTGACCGCAACCGCGCCGACGGTCAGCGGGCCTGCCCACGCCCCGCGCCCCACCTCGTCGACGCCGACGACGACGCGGCATGTTCCTGAGAGCAATTCGGTCTCGACCTCGATCGTCGGCACCCGCACGCGGATGCTTCCCTCGATCCTCGAGTCCCGAGCTGCTCGGGGCCGAGCCTTCAACGGTCCGCACCGAACACGAGCGGATCGACCTCGGATTTCGGCGCGCGCCGCATGAGGATCGGGATCGCTTCTCGTGGAGAGCGGCCACCGTGACAGACCGCGACGACTTGCTCGGTGACGGGGACGTCTACACCCAGCCGGTTCGCGAGCTCGAGCACCGGCCGACAGCTCCGCACACCCTCGGCGACCATGCGCGTCGACCCGGTCGCCTCAGAAAGCGTCGTTCCCTCTCCGAGGGAGACTCCGACCGAGAAGTTCCGGCTCTTCGCGCTGGTGCACGTGGCGACGAGGTCGCCGAGTCCCGCCAGGCCCGCAAAGGTCGGAGGGTCCCCGCCCAGTGCGACGCCGAGGCGCGTGAGCTCGGCGAGCGAACGCGTGATGAGCGCGGCTCGCGTGTTGTCCCCGAGACCAAGGCCGATCGCCATGCCGCTCGCGATCGCCATCACGTTCTTCGCCACCCCGGCGATCTCACAACCGGTGACGTCCGGGTTCGTGTAGATGCGGAGGGCGTCGGTCGCGAAAAGTGCGCGCACGCTCGCCGCCAGGTTTTCATCGCGATATGCGATCACCGAGGCGGTCGGCTGGCCGGCACAGACCTCTGCCGCGAGGTTCGGTCCTGTCAGCACGCCGACTGGGCACCCCGGCCAGCACTCGCCCACGACTTCGCTCATGCGCGCCATCGTGTGCTCCTCGAGTCCTTTGGTGAGGCTGAGCACGGTTGCGCGCGGGCGGACGAACGGCGCCGCCTCGACGAGCACCTGGCGAACACCGTGGCTCGGGATCGCCAAGACGACGACGTCCGCCTCTTGCAACGCCTCGGCAAGCGAAGCGGTGGCGCCGAGGGACGCGGGGACTTTGAACGATCCGAGGTAGGCCACGTTCGTCCGTTGCCGGCGAAGCTCGTCGGCCACCGCCTCAGACCTCGCCCAGAGCACCGTCGGCGTCCTCTGCGCCAGCAACGCGGCGACAGTCGTGCCCCACGAACCCGCGCCGAGGACCGCGACGCTCATCGGTGCGCCCCGCGCTCGAAGCGCCGACAGGGGGTGAGCACGCGGCCACCCTACTGAGCGGACCCCGTCCTCTACAGAACCCTGCGACGGCCGTCGACGGTCGCTGACGGCCCAGATCGCATGGTGAAGGCCACCGTATGCTGCGGTGATGCGGGCGCTGCTCGTTCCCCTGAAGTCCTTCGCCCAGGCAAAGGCGCGCCTTGCCGACTCTCTCGACGACGGTGCCCGCATCGCGCTGATCCAGCGGCTCGCTTCGCACGTGCTCGCCGCCGGCGGATCGCTTCCCACCTTCG
>JBAVUF010000055.1:0-1894 GCA_049696635.1 Acidimicrobiales bacterium
GACCCGAGTTCAGCGGGTCATTCGCGTAACTCCAGGTAGATAGGGGCGCGCAGCGTCGGTGTTTCCCCCACAGTTTTCACATCATCCCTGGTCAGGAGATTTTGGCTCTGCTCCACGCGCTGGCGTCGACACCGAAGGCGGCGAGGACCTGTTGCTGGAGCTTCGTCGGCCGGTCGACGAGCTCGATGCGCCGACCGGCGTTCAGCTTGTGAAGACGGATGGTGCCGAGCTCGGCGAGGGCGCGCCGCGGCGTCATCGTCTGCTCGGGGAGATCGGGGTCCTTCACGCCGGCTTGTTCCAGGTCGTTCCCCATCACCGCTTCGATCACGGCGGCGATGACGCACAACGCGATGTGACCCCGGACGCGGTCTTCGGTGCGGTGGTGGACCGGTCGAAGACCGAGGAAGTCCTTCATCACTTTGAACCGGTGCTCGACGTTCTTCAGCATCTTGTAGTGGCGCACGACATCGACCACCGACGCTTGCTCGGCACTCAATGAAGTAGTGAGCACGTAGCGCCCGGCAAGGAGGTTCTCTTCGTACTCGAGAGCGCCTTCGTCATAACCCCACGAGAAGTGGCCTTGGCGGATCGTCGTCGCAAAACAACGCGCGACGCCCGAGTCACGAAGGATGCGGTCCGCTTTGGCGCCGATCTTCGCCGGATCGGCGAGCTTGCCTGATCGAACGCGTTCCGCGAGCGCGATGAGCCGTTGCTCGGTGCGCTCGAGCAGCTCTTCGCGTCGTCGGTCGTCGCGAACCTTTCGCTCCGTGCTCGACACGACGACGAAACGCCGGGCGTCAAAGGGGACCTCAAGCGCCTTCGTTCCTTGTTGTCCCGGGACAATCACCCAGGCATCGTCGTTTGCCGAAGCAGCCACCTCGAGCACCGCTGCGACGTCGTCGTCGTGGTGGAGGCGCGTCGCCAACACGTGGTCGAAGCCTGCCCGCTCGACGTCTTCCAAGTTCTTTTCTGAAATGAGGCCCCGGTCACAGACGAGCGCGATCCTCCCGACGCCGAAGCGGTGCTGGTAATCGGCCATCACTTCAGAAAGCGTCGTCACGTCGGACGTGTTGCCTTTGAACACGTAGTGGGCGATCGGGATCCCGTTGCCCGTGACAAGCAAGCCGATCACGACCTGGGGACGGTCGCCTCGGTGGTCGCGGCTGTATCCATAGGCGCGGGATCTGAACTCTTCGGTCGGCCCGTTGCTCGTCTCGAAGTACGTCGACGTCAAGTCGTATAAGGCGAGGCGAAGGTCCAAGTTCGAAAGATCGGTGAGGCGACCATAGAGGAGCTCCTCGGTGTTCTCCTTCTCATCACAGATCGCGTCGATTCCGCGGTAGCACTGGTCGAGCAATGGTGAGGCGGTGCCTTCTGGAAGGGCGACCGAAGAGAGCCACTCGAGGATCGTCCGGCGCTTGGAGGTGGGATCCAATAGCCGGTTCGCCGTCATGACGAAGACGGTGTCGGAAAGGTTCTTCGAGCGCCTTTTGTCACCGACACCTGAGAAGTGGTCGCGAAGCCCGAGGCGATCGAAGTACGAAGCGATCGCCGCCACCGCGCCGAAGGAGGGAGCACCTGCGCCTTCGACGTCTTCTGCGGCGATCCAGTGTCGCTCGGTGTAGCTCGAAAGTGCGGCGACGATCCGGTCGAGCTGGCCGCTTCGCTCGAGCTCGCCGATCTCGCCCAAGCGCAACAGCGTCTCGTGGGTCTTCTTGCCGTTCACGCGCACCGACTCGACGAGCGAGAGGTAGGTGTACTCCTTTTCGCCCCTCCTTCGCGTCGTGCGCTTCACGTGCACACGCTGATCTTATGCCATGCACACGCTCGAAGTCGAGGGTATGTCGCCCCCACATTTGCCGAACGAGCTCCGACGCCACACGTTGTTTTCCCT
>JBAVUF010000056.1:0-4889 GCA_049696635.1 Acidimicrobiales bacterium
GCCGCGTCGCCGACTCGAGGGCGGCGGCGGGATCTGGCACCTGCCAGGCGAGATTGCGCACGCCGTCGCCGTGTTCGAGAACGTGCCTGCCGACCTCGGAGTCCTTCGAGAGCCCGGCGGTCACCATTAAACGGATGTCGCCGTGCTCGAGCAGGTACGAGACCCGGTCGCGCACGCCGGTCTCCGGTCCGGAGTAGGCGACGACGTCGAAGCCGAAGCCCGACCCCAGCCACGCCGTCGCGGCGCGCGCGTTGCCGACCCAGAACTCGAGGTGGTCCCACCCCGTGATCTGCTGAGCGACCGTGGAAGTGTCCTTCGCCATCGTTTCCGTCATGGGTTCTATCGAACCGGCATCGGCAGTCGAGGTCAATACCTTGGGATATCATTGCGCATATTGAATAGTGGAGCGCCAGATGTCTGAGCAGATAGGTCAGCAGAACTCGCTAGACGACATCGATCGCCGGCTGCTCGAGGCGCTCGCCGAGATGCCCCGCGCCGGCATCGCCCAGCTCGCGCGACGGGCCGGGATCGCCCGCAACACCGCCCAGGCGCATCTCGATCGGATGATCGCGGCCGGCGTCATCGTCGGCTTCGGACCCGAGATCGACCTCGGGCGCGTTGGCTACGCCGTCTCTGCCATCGTCTCGTTGGAAATCGCCCAGGGCCGACGTGGCGCGATCGACGAGCACCTCATCGCGATCGCGGAGATCGTCGAGGCGTGGATGACGACGGGGTCTTCGGACCTTCTCTGTCGCGTCGTGACTCGGGACAACGACCATTTAGGGCGGGTCATCGCGGAGATCCTCGAAGTCCCCGGCGTGACGCGCACGACGACCTCGCTTCTCTTATCGACCCCGATCGCGCCGCGCAGCCTTCATCTCGTCACCCACGACACCGGACGTGAGGAGAGGGCAAGCGGGCGTTTCTAAAGCACGACCCGGTGGTCCTCAAGCAACAGCACGGTCTCAGAAGAGCGGACCGCCCTCATCGCTTGCAGTTGCTCGAGCACGACGTCCCTCAGATTCTCGACGTCGCGCGCCCGAACAACGAGGGCGAAGTCGAACTCTCCGGCGGTGACGCCGAGCCATTCAACGCCCGGGAGCGAAAGGAGTTCGGGGACCACCTCACGCCAGCGAGGCTGTTCCACCCGGATGAGGACGAGCGCGGAAAGCGTCTTGCCTAGCTTGACCGGATCGACACGGGCGCTAAACCCGACGATCACTCCTCGCTCGCGCAGACGGGCGAGGCGCTGGTACGCCGTCGCTCGGGAGACGTTTGCCGAGCGGGCAAGCTCGTTCACCGACTGACGGCCGTCGGCGACGAGTCGTTCGATGATCGTCTGATCGACGACGTCGAGCGCCTCGTCTCGCTCTGGCTGCCGTTCGCCGAAGCTGCCTGGACGATCTGATGCCATTTGTCGAATCCTAAGACGAAATGTCTTAGCAAGTCGCCATGGTGTCGACGTTTCGCCCTCAATCCGGCAGAATTCCAGCGGAAGGGGAAACGATGGGCTACTCCGCGTACTCGCCAGTCACGGTCGCTGACGACGGCTCGACTCACGTCGAGCTCTCCGAGGACCACCCCGGGGTCTCCGATCCCGTCTACCGACAGCGCCGTGATGAGCTCGCCTCCATCGCCGCAAGCTGGCGCAGAGGCGAGCCGATTCCGAACCCTGACTACACCGACGAGGAACACGAGGTCTGGCGGATCGTCTCCGGAGAACTCCAGGACCTCCACGAGAAGTACGCCTCGGAGGCCTTCCAACGCGGCAAGGCGGATCTCAAGCTCACGACGCAGTACATCCCCGGATTGGGAGAGGTCACGTCCGGTCTCGAACCGCTCGTCGACTTCCGCTATCAGCCGATCGCCGGATTGGCGCCGGTGCGCGACTTCTACGGGTCGTTCTCAGAGGGCGTGTTTTGGTCGACCCAGTACCTGCGCCACCCGTCCGTCCCGCTCTACACCCCCGAGCCGGACATCATCCACGAGGTCATCGGACACGCCAACCAGATCGCCGACCCGACGTTCGCGCACATCTACCGGCTCGTTGGTGAGGCGGTACACCGGACGAAGGACGAAGAAGCGCTGAAGTTCCTGTCGCAGGTGTTCTGGTACACGATGGAATTCGGCGTCGTGAAGGAAAAAGGTGAGTTGCGCGCGTACGGCGCTGGGATCTTGTCGTCTGTCGGGGAGACCGAAACGTTCCGATCGGCAACGGTCCGGCCCGTCGATCTCGTCGAGATGGGCACCGTCGATTACGACATCACCCACTACCAACCTCTGCTCTACGGCTTCTCATCGCCCGGCGAGCTCGAAGATGTCCTCACCGACTTCTTCGCGTACTTCGACGACACGTACCACGAGGAGCTGCTCGCGAAGGCGAGCTGAACGCGCGATCTCGCATCCGTCGGTGGCGGATCCAGGGCCGGGAAGGCGGCGCGCCCACGTCCTCATCTCCGGCAGGGTGCAGAACGTTTTTTTCCGCGCCACGCTCGCCGATGTCGCTCGAGAAATCGGCGTCGACGGCTGGGTGACGAACCGCCGCGACGGTCGAGTCGAGGCGGTCTTCGAAGGCGAGCCCCGTCAGATCGAAGCCGCGCTCACGTGGAGCAAGACGGGACCGCCGGGGGCGCGGGTGGACGCGCTCGAGGTCACCGATGAGCCGCCGCTAGGAGAACGCGGCTTTTTCATCCGGTAGCGGCGCGGCTGCACAGGGATCAGGGACCGAAGGCACCGGCCCGATGGTGGCGACCGGCGTCTCGACGGTTGCCGCCCGCGATCCGGGTGTCCAGGTGCCGAGTACCGAGCCGACGAGGATGATCGGGAAGCCGATCGCAAGACCGAGCGTAAACGGCTCGTTGAGCGCGAGCACCCCGAGCAAGACGGCGACCGCCGGGTTGACATAGGTGACGACGACGGCACGCGCCGGTCCGATCTCTTTGATCAAAGCGAAAAAGATCGTGAACGCGACGACCGTGCAGACGACGGCCAGTGCCACGATCGACCAGGCGTCTTCCGCGTAAAGATGCGCCGGGAGGTGCGTCACTCCGAACGGTAGGTAGGCGAGCGCCGTCAGCAGGACCGCCGCCGTAACGACCTCGAATGAAGGGACGTCACTCAGCTTTCGGCTGGCGAGCACCGGTGCCGATGCGTAGCCGACCGCGCAGCCGAGGAGCTCGAGGATCGCGACGACATTCGTGCCTGTGACGTCGACGCCAACCAAGACGACGACGCCGACGATGCCGAGCAGCAATCCCGCCGCCCTCCTTTTCCCGAGTCGCTCGGCGCCAAGCGCGACGGCGATCGCCGCCGCGAACAACGGGACGATCGCGATCACGAGCCCGGTGAAAGAACTCGTGACGCGCTGCTCGGCGTTGCCGAGCAGCAACCACGGAATGCCGATCTCGGCTGTCGTGAAGCCGACCACCGCGGGCAGATGACCGCGAAGGCTCGCCCACTTCCGGCGACGGATCGCGATCGGTAAAAGAATCAGCGCGGAAAGGGCGGTGCGGAAGAAGATCAGTGTCGCCGGTTCGAGCTCGCGCACGGCGATCCGGATGAAGAAGTACGGCAGGCCCCAGATCACCCCGAGAGCGATGAACAAGAACCACGCCCGTCTCGACATCTGAGAAGGTCCGCCGCTTTCCCTGCACCATTGATCCGCGCGCGATCGTTCGATCACGTTCGGCTGACGTTTCTTACCGTAGGGGGATTCGGACGGGGACGATGCGGAGCGACCGAACTCACCACCAAAATGGAGCGATGCTCACCGCACCGACGCTGAACGGGCGCTTCGTTCGGCTCGAGCCGCTCGGCCCAGGCCATGTGCACGGACTCGTCGAAGCCGCCGCCGAGGACCGCTCGAGCTTCGCGTACAGCTCAGTCCCACACGGCGAGGCCGATTTCGCCGAGTACGTGCGGCAGAACGTCGAGCTCGCCAGCATCGGCACGCAGCTCCCGTTCGCGGTGCGCCGCCTCGCCGACGACCGAATCGTCGGCTCGACGCGCTTCATGGACCTGGAGGTCTTCTGCTGGCCCCCGCCTTGGCCGCCGGGGGTCACCCACGGTCCGGCACCGACTGACGACGAGCCGCCGAGTGTCGCCGAGATCGGTGGCACCTGGTATTCGGCCTCGGCGCAGCGGACCGTCGTGAACACCGAGTGCAAGCTGCTCTTATTGACCTACGCCTTCGACATCTGGGGCGTGCTCCGGGTCACGCTGAAGACCGATTCCCGCAACGGACGCTCGCGTCGGGCGATCGAGCGCATCGGCGCCGCGTTCGAAGGGGTCCGGAGGGTGCACGCACCGGCGGTCGACGGCGGGACGCGGGACACCGCGTACTTCTCGATCGTGAAGGACGAGTGGCCGCCGATCAAGGCGCGCCTCACCGCCTGGCGGGACGGGAATCCGACTGGTTGACGAGAGCGCTCGGAACTAAGCCGCCTGCTCGATCTTCAAGAACAACGCTTCGAGCAGCAAGCGCTCGTTCACGTTCCTTCGCAACCTCTCGGACGCGGACTCGATCTCTTGATTGATCGTCACCAGTTGCGTGATCCGCGATGGCGCGGCGCGATCTGAGCCCAGCCGGGCGCGAAACGTCGCTGCAAGCAACGCCAGGCCGGCGCGCAGTTCGTCGGTCCGCACGCGCCGCAGCTCCCGCCGGTGACGGTCCTCGATCGCCTTGCGATTCGGCGTCCGCTTCAGCCCTGCCTCCTTCGCCCGCGTGTCGAGCGCCTCGAGTTCCGTCTCCTGCTGGGCGCGCAGCACTTCGACGAGGCTTTCGCCCGCCTCGACGATCTCATCAGCGAGCTGCACCACTTGGGCGCCCGTCCCATCGAGGCGGTCGGGGATCGAACGCCAGCGCGCCTCACGGGCGACGAATCCGGGGT
>JBAVUF010000057.1:0-7264 GCA_049696635.1 Acidimicrobiales bacterium
CTCCCAAGCGGGCGGCTCTCCGGATCGCGGACGGGCCGTCTTTCGGCAGCGGCGCGGCGTCGCCCGCTTTTCGCAACAGCTCGGCGAGTTCATCTTCAGTGATCATTTGGAATCCTCGATCGGTTCCACGAGGTGAAGCAGCGATGGATCGGCGCCGAGCAACCGGCGGGCGTCGTGCAGGCGGGACTTCACCGTTCCGGCGCGTCGGTGGATGGCAAGGGCGATCTCTTTTTCCGAGAGCCCGGCGTAGTAGCGGAGCACGACCGGGATGCGCAGCTGCTCGGGGAGACGCTCGAGCGCCTCCCGCACCGCGTGTGCCGTCTCGTCGGCGACTGCGAGATCGTCGGGCCGCCGCGCCGGGTCGACGATGTCGGCTTCGTGCGCCCCGCCATCACGATGGCGCTTTGCGCGCTGTTCTTTTCGGGCGTGTGAGTAACAGGAGTTCATCACGACGCGAAAAAGCCACGGCCGCGCCGCATCGCCGCTCGGCATCGCGGCGCGGAACCGCCACATCCGCAAGAAGGCTTCCTGCACCGCCTCCTCGGCTTCGGATGCGCTCCCGAGCACGAGGCACGCCGAGCGATAGGCGGGCACGTACCACTTCGCCATCCACCGGTCGAGCTCGCCGTCGCCGTCGGGCGTTCGGTCACTCATCAGGGAGCGCCCGTCATTCGGTCCACGTCATAACGACGCCAGAGTGGAGCAACCGGTTCGATCCCGCCCGTGGCCTGGAAGAACTCGAACGCACCGCGGCGGATTTACACGCACAGGTGTCGCTCCGGATGCCGGCCCGACTGATTCGTTGCACGTGCGGAGGATCTTCGGGATGTACGTATCGTCCCACGGGATATGTTCGGCTCGTGCTCAGGGTCAACGAATTTCCGGTGATGACGCGCGGCCTTGGAGCCGCATCCCCCGCGTGACCCTCGAGTTCTCGGGACTTCGCCGGCGATACGGCGCAGTCATCGCCCTCGACGACCTGACCTTCTCGGTCCCGAGCGGACAGGTCTTCGGATTCCTCGGTCCGAACGGCTCCGGCAAGACGACGGCGATGCGGGCCGTGTTCGGCCTCGTGGAACTCGACGCGGGCGTCGTCACCCTCGACGGCGCCCCCGTGAACAACAAAGCACGACGGCGCTTCGGGTACATGCCCGAAGAGCGTGGGCTCTACCCGGCGATGCTCGTCCACGAGCAACTCGAATACCTCTGCGAACTCCACGGTGTCAGCCCACACGACGCGCGCGCCGCCACGACGCGCTGGCTCGAGACGCTCGGGGTAGGGGCACGGGCGAACGACAAGCTCAGCGCGCTCTCGCTCGGCAACCAACAGCGCGTCCAGCTTGCGGCGGCGCTCGTCCACGGGCCCGAGCTGCTCGTCCTCGACGAACCGCTCTCCGGACTCGATCCGGTCGGTATCGACGAGGTGTCGGCAATCCTCACGAAACAGGCGTCGGAAGGTCGCGGGGTGCTCTTTTCGAGTCACCAGCTCGACCTCGTCGAGGACATTTGTGATGCGGTCGCGATCATCGACCACGGGCATGCCGTCGCGGTGGGACCGCTCGAGCAGCTCCGCCGGCAGGGGGCACGGCGACTCGTCGTAAAGGTCGACGGCGATTCCGACGCGAACTGGGCGCGCGCGCTTGCGGGCGTGACGGTGTCACGCATCGACGCTGGCGAGGCGCGCCTCGTGCTCGCGGATGAGACCGACAGCCAGACCGTCCTCGCCGCCGCGATGGCCGCCGGTCGTGTCGAGAAGTTCGACTTCGAGGAACGACGACTCAGCGAGGTCTTCCGGGAGGCTGTCGCGTGAAGGCCGAGATCATCATCCCGATCATCGCCGCGTTCGTCGGCCTGCGGATCTTCATGCGGCGTCGCCGAGCGAAGGGACCGCGCCTTCGCGAGCGACCCCTCAGCGACATTTCTCTCGTCGCCCACCGTGAGATTCGCGAAAGGGTGAAGACGCGCGCCTTTCGCGTCGCGACTCTGATCGTCCTTTTGGTCGTGGCGGCCGGGATCATCATCCCCGTTGTGCGCAAGGGACACGAATCGACGGTTCGCGTCGGTGTCGTCGGCGCGACGAGCGCAGCGTTGCGCACGACGGCTCGTGCTGCGGCGGTGTCTGCTGGTGCGAAGGTTGAGATCGAGACGGACGCCAGCCTGGCGAACGCCATCGAGAACCTGCGCTCTGGCACGCTCGACCTCGTCGTCGATCACGATGCACACCTGTACGTCGCGCGGACACTGACGCCTAGTGACAGTGGGCCCGTCGCCACCGTCGCGGAGACCCTGGCGAACACGCTCGGGCTCGAGGCGGCGCTCGTCCGCGCCGGACTCCCCACCAGCACGGCCACCAAGTTCGCTCGGCCGGCTCCGCTGCCGATCAGCGGACTGAAGCCAGCGAGCAACGCTCGCAAAACGACGTCGACGGCGACGGCGATCTACGTCCTCATCTTGATGTACATCCTGCTCACCCAGTACGGGACCTGGATCCTGATGGGGATCTTGGAAGAGAAGTCGAACCGCATCGTCGAGGTGCTCCTAGCTGCCGTGAGTCCGCGACGTCTCCTCGTCGGCAAGGTCGGCGGAATCGGCCTCGTTGCCCTCGCACAGGCGGCCGCCATCGTCGGTTTCGCGCTCATCCTCGCCGCAGCAACCGGTTCGGAGCTTTTGAAAGGCACCGCTCCCGCAGGTGTCATCGTCGGGCTCGTCTGGCTGCTCCTCGGCTACGCCTTTTATTGCTGGGTGTACGCCGCAGCCGCTTCCATGCTCGAGCGGCAAGACCAGCTGCAGGCCATCGCGCTCCCCGTGCAGCTGCCGATTCTTTTCGGCTACATCGTCGCGTTGACTTCGATCGGGTCTTCGACGCCGTCGCTGCTCATCAAAGTTCTCGCCTACCTTCCTCCGACGGCGCCGTTTGGGATGACGGTGCTCGTTGCCGACAGTGCCGTGGCGTGGTGGCAGGTGGTGATCGCTGCTTTGATCTCGATCGGCGCAACAGTTCTCATGGCGCGCTTCGCGGCATCGGTCTTCCGCAGGGCGATTCTCAATCCGAGTCGACAGCTCAAACTCGCCGACCTGCGGCGATTGATCGGGTTGCCGGCGCGAGCCTGATCACATCGATGCCTTGAGATCAGCCGCTCGTGTCGGCATCCGCCGACGAACGAGTGAATCCACGCGCTCCCGTAAGGCGCGCCGCGATCGCGACCGGGATCGCGGTCACGGCGAGCACGAAGGTAACGACGACGTTGACTTCAGGGAGCTGCTGACCGAGACGGATCGCCCCGAACACCCATAGCGGCAAGGTGTTCTGCGCACCGGCGGTGAACGTCGTCACGATGACCTCGTCGAACGAGAGCGCAAAGGCCAACAGCGCCCCCGAGATCAACGCCGTCGACAGCGTGGGAAGCATCACGTGGCGGAACGTCTGCCACCCGTCAGCACCGAGGTCCATCGATGCCTCGGCAAGCGACGACGATGTTCGCCGCAGCCGTGCGATGACATTGTTATAGACGACGACGACGCAGAACGTCGCGTGTCCGATCACGATCGTGTAGATCGAGAGCGTTATGCCGGCGAAGTTGAACGCTGAGTTCAGCGCAATGCCGGTGATGATGCCGGGTAGGGCGAGCGGCAGGACAAGGAGCAACGAGATCGTCTCGCGCCCGAAAAACCGGAACCGGTGAACGCCGAACGCTGCTGCGGATCCCAACACGAGCGCAATCGCCGTGGCAAACAACCCAGCCTTCAACGAGAGGATGAGCGCTGATCGCACCTGGGGATCGTGCCAGGCGACCGAGAACCACTTCGTCGAGTAAGCGTGGATCGGCCAAGCCAACACGTTCGACTTGTCGAAAGCGAAGAGGATGATCGTGGCGATCGGGATGAACAAGAAGGCGAGGACGCCCGCCACCCAGAACCGCAGCACGATGCGGATGAGGCGACTTTCCATCAAAGAGCCTCGAAGGCGCCCATCAGGCGCGCGATCGTCAAGTAAATCGTCATGATCACGATCGGCACGATCGCGAGCGCCGCAGCGAAGGGCAGATTGTTCGCCGTGCCGATGTTCGAATAGATGACGTTGCCGATGAAGTTCGAGCTCGCCCCGCCGATCAGCAACGGCGTGATGAAGTCGCCGAGTGTGAGAGAGAACGTGAAGATCGATCCCGCGATCACCCCGGGCAACGCCAGCGGCAGGATGACGCCGACCAGGGTCCGCAAATTGCGTGCACCAAGATCCGACGACGCCTCGATGTACGAGTCAGGGATTCGTTCGAGCGCGCCGTACACGGGGATGACCATGAACGGCAGCCAGATGTACGAGAACACGACCCACATCGCCGTGTTCGTGTATCCGATGTTCGGTGCGCCGAGGCCGAGGTGTTGGAACGCCCAGTTGAGCGTGCCCCCCTTTTGCAGAATGACGATCCAGGAGTACACGCGGGCGAGGTAGCTGGCCCAAAGCGGCAGGAGCACCAGCGTGAAGAGGATCTTTCTCGTTCGCGTCGACGCGACCCGCGTCATGAAGTAGGCGAAGGGGAAGGCAAGCACCGCGTCGGTAACGGTCACGATCGCGGCCATGGCCAGCGTGCGGCCGATGATCGTCAGATACGTCGAGGTGAAGATCTGTCGGAAATTCGCCAGCGTCAGCGAGTGGACGAGATTGTTGGTAAACGGGTTGACGCTCCAAAACGCGGTGATGAGCATGACGACGAGCGAGGCGAGGTAGATCGCGAGGAACCAGGCGAGCGGCGGCGTCAGCGTGAGGACGGCCCGCGCCCAGCCGCGGCGCCAAAGCGCCGCCGAGACGCGAACCGTCCTCCTCTCGGCACGCGTTCGCGCGCTGAGAACCGTCATCTGCTGACCGGCTCGCCTATCCGGTGATCTGGGTCCAGGCGCTCACCCACTGCTGGAAGGGCACACAGTCGTTCTTGCCGTTGTCACAGGTCGCAAGCGGCGTCTTCCAGAACTTCAGCGTCGAGTAGTACGACTCCGGCTCGTTCGCGTGGTACGCGGCACAACCGCCCTTCTGCAGTTTGTTCATGATGGTGCAGGCGAGCTTGTTCGCCGGCGTCTCACCGAAGCTCAGCGCCTGCTCGGCTTGGACTTTCGGCGTCGACACCCACTTCATCCACATGTACGCGCAGTTCGGGTGCGGCGCCTTGGCGGCGAGCATCCAGGTATCCGCCCATCCGGTCGCGCCCTCCTCGGGGATCGTGTCCGCCACCTTGTAGTGCGACGACTGCAGGACGTTCGTCTGGTACGGCCACGCCGCGCCAACGACGGTGGTTCCCGACGCGAAGAGCGAGATCTCTTGGGAGGCGAGATCCCAGTACTTCTTCACGAGTGGGTGCTCCTGCTTTAGCAGGTTCACGGCCGCGTTGAACTGCGTCTGGGTGAGCTCGTAGGGGTCGGTGATTCCGAGCGACTTGTCATGGTACGAGAGGTACAGCGCCGCGTCCGCGATCTGGATCGGGTTGTTCGGGATCGTGATCTCGCCCGAATATTCCTTCGAGTAGATGACCGACCACGACTTCGGCGGCGAACTGAACGTCTTCGTGCTGTAGAGGAGGTCGTTCGGACCAAACTGCAGCGACACGCCGTAGTGCACGCCTTTGATCGTGTTGAACGGCGGCGCCTGCAAGAACGGGTGGAAGTTCTTCCAGTCCGGGATCAGGCCGATGTTCACCGGCCGGACGTCCCCTCCGTAGATGAGACGGAGGTCGGCGTCCCCCGAAGCCGAGACGAGATCGTACTGGCCTGCCCCGCCGTTCGCCATCAACGCGACCATCTCGCTCGAGGTGCCGGCGTACTTTGCGTTGACCTGGCACCCGGTTTGCTGCTCGAAGGGCTTCACCCACTCCGGCTGGGCGTACCCCTCCCAGGCGATCAGATTGAGCTGTCCCTCTCCCTTGCCGATCTTCTTCAGAGTCGGCCACTTCGCCGTCGGCGGTACGAGCCCGTTCGTCCCCCCGGAATGGTGGGTCGAAGCGCCCGCGAGCGCCGTCGACACGTAGGCCGCGAGGGTCGTCGCCGCGACAATGGCGAAGCCCGCCGACACGACGCGCCACCGTTTCGTGCGCATGTTCATATCGCTTGCATCTCCTCTCCAATCTCTGTTGCTTCCGCACCCTCGCCCCCCACGGACGCGGGCTCGATCTCGTAGGCGTGCTCTGCTCGCCACGCGACCCGGACGCGCCGCCCGAGCTGTTCTTGGGCGTCCGCGGCAGCCGTCTCCAGGTTCTGGCGGATGGCGACGAGCGACCCGCCGGCGTCGAGCGCCACGTGGTAGCGCGTCACCATCCCGAGGTAGGTGACCTCGTCGATCCGCCCGCCCTCGGTGATCGATCCGCTCGGCGGCACGTCACCGTCGAGCAGCAGGTGGACCTTTTCCGGCCGGACGGTGTAGCGACGACCGTTCCGTTCGACGAGGTTCGAGACACCGATGAATCCCGCGACGAACGCGGTCTCCGGGTGTTCGTAGAGCACGAACGGGGCACCAAGCTGTTCGATGCGACCGCGGTTGAACACCGCGATGCGGTCGCTCATCGTGAGCGCTTCTTCTTGGTCGTGGGTGACGTAGACGAACGTGATGCGGACCTCGCGCTGGATCCGCTTCAGCTCGAACTGCATCTCCTGGCGCAGCTTCAGATCTAGCGCGCCAAGGGGCTCATCGAGGAGCAGCACCTCGGGCTCGTTCACGATCGCCCGCGCGAGGGCAACGCGCTGACGTTGACCACCGGAGAGCTGCACGGGCTTGCGCCTGCCGAGTCCGGCGAGCCGCACCATGTCGAGCGCCTGCTCTGCCCGGCGACGCCGCTCATCACGGCGGACGTGGCGCACCTTCAGTCCGTATTCGACGTTTTCAAGCACGTTCATGTGTGGGAAGAGCGCGTAGTCCTGGAAGACCGTGTTGACGTCGCGCAGATACGGGGGATCGTTCGTGACGTCCTTGCCGCCGAGTTCGACGCGCCCCGAGTCGGGCCGTTCGAAGCCGGCGATGACGCGCAAGAGTGTCGTTTTGCCCGACCCCGAGGGGCCGAGCATCGTGAAGAACTCCCCCTCGCAGACGTCGAGGTCGACACCGGCGACCGCGTCGACCTGCCCGAAGGACTTCCGCACCTTTGACAGCCGGACAGCGACGGGACGGGCACCATCGGACGCGGCGAGCGCGGACAACGGCTCCTGCTGCGTCTCAAACCCCATCGTTCTGCGCTGGCCGCCTTCCGGGGTCGTTCAAGACCACAGCTTTTGACCAATTCGTCAC
>JBAVUF010000058.1:0-1532 GCA_049696635.1 Acidimicrobiales bacterium
GCACCGACGGGTGCGGCGGTCTACGAGCTCTCGAGCTCGTCGCCGCCCTCGAAGCCCTCCTCGACCTCGACCTCGGCCGTCTCCGGCTCGGGGAGCGGCTCGCCGGCGCGCACCTTGTCCGCCGCGATCTCTTCGAGTGCGATCGACAACGGCTTCCTCGCGACGGAGGTCACCTGCGGCGGGACGATCGCTCCGAGACCCTCGCCGAGCTGGTTGAAGTAGCTGTTGATCTGGCGCCCTCGTTTCGCGGACAGGGTCACCAGGGTGAACTTCGAGTCGACCTTGTCGAGCAGCTCCTCGATCTCGGGGTCGATCATCGTGTTGCGGGGTTCGGCCATGACTCCTTCAGTCCACTGGGTGTCGGACGCGCTCTACGTTCCAGCGGCGAGCGGGCTTCGCGACCGCAAAAATCAGCTGGTCGGCGGCGTGCTCTCGCGGCGTCGCGCGGCCGCCACTATATCGGCGATCTCTCCGACTGCCCGGTTGACGTCGTCGTTTACGACCTCGGCGTCGCAAAAGCGCCGCCCGGCGTCGACCTCGTGGCGGGACAGCTCGAGCCGGGCTCGGATCGCCTCTTTGCTGTCGCCCCGGGCACTCAGCCGCTTCACCTGCTCTTCTTCGGAGGGAGCGACAAGGAGAACGCAGACGACGTCGTCGCGCACCGCCCGCACCTGCTGCGCACCCTGCACGTCGATCTCCAAGACGAGGTCGCGCCGGTCGTTCGGGTCTGGCATCGGTGTGCCGTAGCACTCACCGAGGATCTCGGCGTATTCGAGGAAGCCGCCTTCGGCGATCCTGCGTTCGAAAGATGCCCGGTCGACGAAGACGTAGGCGTTCTCGTCCTCGCCCGGGCGTCGAGGTCTCGTCGTCCAAGAGCGCGACAAAGCGAGGTTGGGATCACGAGCGACCAGCTCGCGAACGACCGTTCCCTTACCGACCCCGCCGGGGCCGGAAACCGTGAGGATCAGGGACGACCGACAGCCTCCAGCAGCGCGTCACGCTGTTTCGCGCCGAGGCCCTGTAGACGTCGGGTTTCGCTGATGCCGACCTGTTCCATCAGCCGGCGAGCCTTCACCTTGCCGGTGCCTGGCAGAGCTTCCAAGACGGCGAGCACCTTCATCTTGCCGACGATGTCGTCCGTCTCTGCCCGTCCGAGCAGGCCTTTCAAGGTGACGTGGCCGTTCTTCAGCTGGTCCTTGATCTCCGCCCGGGCTTTGCGTGCTTGCGCCGCCTTGGCGAGGGCGTTCGCGCGCTGTTCCGGTGTCAGCATGGGAGGTTGGGGCATGTCGAGGACGTTAGCGCGGGGTGTCCCGGCTGACCAGCATTTCCAGTCAGCCGGCTCGCCCGACGGCGGCTGCGACCTGCCGTGACGCGGCCGCCGGATCAAGGGCGCGGGTCACGGGCCGTCCGACGACGAGCAGGTCGGCTCCGGCGGCGATCGCGTCTTCGGGCGTGCCCGTCCGACGCTGGTCATCGCCCGGAAACTGCTCGACGCGAATGCCCGGAACCGCCCTCACCAAGCCGGGTGCGGC
>JBAVUF010000059.1:0-23150 GCA_049696635.1 Acidimicrobiales bacterium
TCCGCCCAGTCGGGGACGCGCGGCGTCGATCCGGTCGCCAAGAGCACGGCGTCGGCGGTGAGGGACTCGCGCCCTGTCGCACCGCCGTCCTGCGACGGGGCGATCTCGACGTCATGGGGGCCGACGAGACGCCCGACGCCCCGCACGATGCGCACGCCCTGAGCTTCCAGCTGGCTGGCGGTCGAGCGCGAGAGGTGATCAGAGATCGTGTGCAGTCGCTCGCGCAGCACCTCGAGGTCGGGCGGGTCATCGCCGAGCGAAAGCCCGAGCGCAACAGATCGGCGGGCGATCGAGAGCACCTCACCCGTCGCGATCATCGCCTTCGAAGGGATGCAATCCCAGAGGTTCGCCGCACCGCCGAACACATCGCGCTCGACGACCACCACCTCTGCCCCAAAGCGGGCCGCCGTCGAAGCCGCTTCGACGCCAGCGGGCCCGCCACCGATCACGACGAAGCGAATGGGCACCCTGGGCAGGGTAGCAACCGGACTTTCCGGCGCCGCTGCGGTCCAGGTGGTCGCCGCGGCGCCGTCTATCGTCGCCCGAGGCGATTGGGGAGAGGTGGACGAATACGACTTCGTCGTCGTCGGCGCGGGATCGGCAGGCTGCGTCATGGCGAGCCGCCTAAGCGAAGACCGCGCCGTGAACGTGTTGCTACTCGAGGCCGGCCCGCGCAGCCGCAATCCGCTCGTCCGTATCCCGGCCGGTTTTCCCCGTCTGTTCCAATCGAAACTCGACTGGGCATTCCGCACCGCGCCGCAGCCGCAGCTCGACGGACGCTCCGTCTTCTGGCCCCGGGGCCACCTGCTCGGTGGTTCCTCGGCGATCAACGCGATGATCTGGGCGCGCGGTTTCGCCGCCGATTACGACGCGTGGGCCGAACTCGCCGGACCGGCGTGGTCGTACGCGTCGGTTCTCGAGACCTACCGGCGCATCGAGTCCTACGACGGCGCGGATCGAGCAGAGGCGCTCTTCGGCCACGACGGCCCGATGCGCGTCACACAACCGCGGGATCCGCGAGCGCTCACGCGGGCTTGGCTCGATGCCGCGCATCGGACCGGAATCGTCGAAATGGCCGAGCCGAACTCCGGTCACGACGAGGGCGTTGCCCTCACGCCGGTCAATCAGCGCAAAGGAGTCCGTTGGAGCTCGTACGACGCGTACCTGAAGCCGGCCTTGGGACGGGCCAACCTCCGCGTCCGCGCGGAAACGACCGCGACGCGCGTCGTCTTCGACGGCCGTCGCGCCATAGGCGTCGAATACGAGGACCGAGGCGGCACCCGAACCGCGAGGGCACGGAGAGAGGTCATCGTCTGCGCGGGTGCGATCAAGAGCCCGCAGCTCCTCGTCTGCTCGGGTATCGGTCCGGACCGGGACCTTCAGCGTCTCGGAGTGCCGCCCGTCGCGGTCAACGACGAGGTCGGCGAGAACCTCGCCGACCACCTCACCTCCGGCGTCGCCGCGTTGACGACATCGCGCGCCTCGCTCGCGCGCGCTGACGCACCCGGTTCTTTCCTGCGCTACATCGTTTCTCGAACTGGGCCGCTCACTTCGAACATCGCTGAGGCGTTCGGCTTCGTGAAAAGCGAAGAGGGAGTCGCGCTTCCGGACATCGAGCTGCTCTTCGTGCCGGCGCTCTTTGTCAACGAGGGACTCGTCGAGGATCGACGTCCGGGCGTCTCGCTCGCCGCCGTGTTGCTGCAGCCCAAAAGTCGAGGACGGGTTCGTGTTGAGTCGAGGCGCGTCGCTGACGCTCCTACCATCGATCCCGCCTACCTTTCTGACCCAGATGGCGAGGACCTCGCGGTACTCGCCATCGGAATGCGGCGCTGCCTCGAGATCCTCAAACACTGGCCGGCACCCGAAGAGATCGGGCCGATCGTCGTTCCGGACGAGACCGAGTTCCGGGACGAGCACGGACTGATTGAGGCCTCGATCCGGCGCTTCTCGCAGACCCTCTACCACCCCGTCGGAACGTGCCGGATGGGTCACGATCGATCGTCCGTCGTTGATCCGCAGCTGAAGGTGCGCGGGGTCGATGCATTGCGCGTCGCCGACGCCTCGGTCATGCCACGGATCATCCGCGGGCATACGCATGCGCCGACCGTGATGATCGCGGAGAGGGCAGTGGATTTCATCCGGAGCGCGGCTCGTTGAGTTCGGCCGATCGGCGGATTTGGCGATACGGGCACTGGCCGAGGAGGATCGAGCCGTGGTCGCCCCGCTAGGACACTACGAAGCGACGATCGGTTCGCAGCACCTCGACCTGCCGATCGTGCCGCTGTCCGACGAGATCGCTGTCGCGCTGATGATCACCGTCGACCTCGGCGTTCACTTCTCGGAGCGCGCTGGACAGGAGCTTGCCGAATTGCTCCGCCCTTTCGACGTCGCGATCGTCGCTTCGGTCGCGACGATGGGCATTCCGGTCGCGATCGAGGTGACCCGATCGCTAGGCCTCGACGACTACGTCATCTTCCAGAAGACGCCGAAGATCCACCTCGCCGACGCCCTCTCGGAGCCACTGCGTTCGATCACCACCGGCGGACAACAGCACCTGCTTTTCGACCGCGCTCGGGTCGACGCCGTCCGGGGCCGCAATGTGGCGCTGATCGACGACGTGATCTCAACTGGCGGCTCGATGCACGCCGCGCTCGCGCTGTTACGGGGTGCTGGCGCGAACCCGGTGGCGATCGGGGTGCTGGCAACCGAAGGTGAGGAATGGAAGTCAGCGATCGGCGACGATTCCGCACTCATGCATTCCCTCGGCGTCCTGCCCTTGTTCCAAAGGCTCCCGAACGGCGACGTTCGCGAGCTGATCTGACCGCGGGGTTCGCGCACAAGAACGATCTTGATCTCGCGGTCGGGTCGCGTTGCGACGAATGATCCACTTCCTAGCGACAGACACCTCTAAGCAATCACCCAGATAGCCCACAGTTTCGACGCGTACCCTGCCGCTCGACGCACCCGAAAATGAGATTGCGGGCACGAACGACGGAGGAATCGTGTTCTCTCCCAGCTACGCGTGGCACGAGCTGACCCGCCGATTCGGCCGGACGCTCGTCACCGCGATCGGTCTCGCCGCCGGCGTCGGCCTCGTGATGAGCATCATCGGCGTTTCGGACGGGCTGTCCGCCGCCCAGAATTCCGTGCTCTCTCCCCTCGGCTCGGTTGGGACGAACATCATCGTCACCCGTACGGTCGCCGCGACGACGAACAAGAACGCCTCTTCGACCTCGAAGACGAACGGCTCAGGCACCACCCGGCGCGGTGGTGGTGGCTTCTTCGCCCAGGGCTTCGCCGGTGCGAGCGCGGCGACACTGAACTCCGCCGCCAGCTCCACATTGCTCGAGAACAACTCGAGCGTCCTCACTGACTTGGCGAAACTCGGTCCGGCTGGGACCAAGTTCACCCATGACTTCTTTCTTCCGGGCACCTTGATCGACTTTCCCGACCAGGCGGCCGGAATCATCTCGAAGATCAAGGATGTGTCTTCGGTGACCGGCGCCCTCTCCCTCGACGCGATCCACGAGACGGGCACGGTGCCGACGATCACCGCCACCTATAAGACCGGCGGCCAGACCTTGAAGGTCACTTCGAAGCCGCCGACGCTGACCGCCGCCCAAGAGGCCGCGGAGCGCTCGTGCATCGAAAAGCTCTTCGCCTCGAGCTCCTCGACTCGGCCAACCAACTCTGGATCGGGCGGCGCAACCGGACGCCCGACCTTTGGATCGGGTGGCGCAACCGGACGCCCGGCTGGCGGCGGCGGAATCAGGTTCATCGGAACGAATTCCGCCTTTTCTAAGTGCGAGACGGCGCAACAGCGCGCATACGAACAGAACGTCGTCGTCCCGGAAGAGACGATCCGTGAGACCTTGAACCCGCCGACGACGAACACCCAAACGGCGAGTTACACCGTTGCGGGCGTCGACCCCGCCGCGTCGACGGGTGGTCTGATCACGAAGGCGCAGGTGACCAAAGGCACGTGGTTCACCGCCAGCGAGGCCGACGAGGTACTCGTCAACCAGGGCTATGCGACGCAGAAGGGACTTCACGCTGGCGAGACGATGACGATCAACTCGAAGGACTACAAGATCGTCGGCCTCGTCAATCCGACGCTCACCGGTGACGTCGCGGACGTCTATTTCGACCTCAGCACCGCGCAGTCCCTCGCGTCGGCGCCGAAGGAGATCAACGAAGTGCTCGTGTCGGTGAAGAACGCGGGCGATGTGAACGCCGTCGCTGCGGCGATTCAAAAGGACCTTCCCGGCGCGACGGTGCTCACGTCGAAGACGCTCGCCGACACTGTGAAGGGAAGCCTCTCGAACGCGAAGAAGGTCGCCAACACCTTCGGCACCGCGCTCGCGATCGTTGTGCTCTTGGCTGCGTTCCTAATCGCCGCGCTGCTCACGCTCTCGTCAGTCGCAAAGCGCGTGCGCGAGATCGGTACGTTGCGGGCAATCGGGTGGTCACGTGGTGCCGTGGTGCGTCAGATCGTCGCCGAGACGATCGGCATCGGTGTCGTCGGCGCCGTGCTTGGAATCGGGCTGGGCATCGTCATAGCGGCGGTGATCTCGGCCATCGGACCGGGCCTTTCGGTGACATCGTCCGGTCTCGCGGTTGGTGCCTCGTCGCTCTCTGCGTCGATCGGCCAGTCGACGAACGCCTCGGTGACAAGCATCATCCATCTCAGCGCGCCGATCCACGCGACGACGGTGCTGCTCGGTCTCGCCAGCGCCATCGTCGGCGGGTTGCTCGCGGGTATCGCCGGCGGCTGGCGAGCCTCGCGCCTCGCCCCGGCCGTTGCACTTCGGGACCTCGGTTAGGAGAATACCAGTGACGATGGGAATACCAGTGGACGCGAGCGCCGCGACGGAGGCCGGGAAGGCGTACGAGCTGAACAACGTCGAGCGCACCTATAGCCGCGGCGGCACGCTGGTCCGTGCGGTACGGGGCGTCAGCCTTTCGATCACGGCGGGTGAGATGGTCGCCTTTCAGGGACCATCGGGCTCTGGGAAGTCCACCCTGTTGCAGCTCCTCGGGTGTCTCGAGGTCCCGACCTCGGGTCAGCTTCGCTTTTTCGGCGAGGAGGTCGCCAACCTCTCCGACACCGAGCTCACGAAGATCCGTTCACAGGACATCGGATTCGTCTTCCAGCAGTTCAACTTGATTCCGACGCTGTCGGCGACGGAGAACGTCGCGATCGCGATGGTGCCGAACAGGGCGACGGCGAAAGAGCGCACGGCGCGTGCCCGTGAGCTTCTTGAGCGGGTCGGCCTCGGTCACCGCTTCGACCATTTGCCCTCACGCATGTCCGGTGGAGAGCAACAGCGCGTCGCGATCGCCCGGGCGCTCGCGAACGCGCCAAAAGTCGTCATCGCCGATGAGCCGACCGGGAATCTCGACTCAGAGACTGCGCAAGAGGTGATGGCGCTGATCTCCGAGCTGCACCGCGAACAGAAGGTAACGGTGATCGTCGCAACCCACGACGAAGAGATCGCGTCCCAAGTGGAGCGGCGCGTGCGACTGCGCGACGGAGCAGTTACCGACGACGCGGCTTCTGCCCGTGTTTGACACTTAGTCGGAACTTCTCGCGAGATCGCTGCGTTCGAGCGGCGAGATAGACGACACTGAGTCAGAACATCAGGTGAAGACGATCTCTCCGCCGGCCGCCATCTCATAGAACTCGCCCACGGTGATGATGTCTTTCACCTGTTCGATGAGGTCGTCCTTCGTGAGCCCGAAGAGGTCACACGACGCCTTGCAACCAAACAGCCCGGCGCCGGTATCAGAGATCATCTCCAAGAACTCCGGGATCGGCGGGATATCGAGTTTTTTCATCTTCGAGTCGAAGTATTTCGTGAGCGCCCACGAGATTCCCGGGATCGCACCGACGAGAGTCGGGAGATGCAGTCCTGGATTGCCGACGGGCGCCACCTTGACCTTCGCGTATCGCTTCTTGTTGACGGCATCGAGGCCGAAGAACGTGAAGAACAGATTGGCCTCGATTCCCTCGGCACGCGCGCCATTCGCCATGATGAGCGCCGGGTACACGCCCTCGAGGGAACCCTTCGAGACGATGATCGAGACCTTTCCGAGGCTGTCTGCCACCTCAAGCACCTTTTCGACGGTTTTCACCTTCTTATATGCCTTATATGCAGCCGCGAGGCTTCGGAATCCCCGCGATCTTGGCGGCGGTCTTCGCCGGGCCCATCGGGAAGAGCTCGTAGAGGCGCTTGATCGGCACGCCGGACGCCTTGCCGAGCGCCCGGACGTTGGGTCCGTCGCCGTTCGCCTCGTACTCCGAGCGCATCACCTTCACGACGTGCATCTGCTCGTGGTTCAGCGGCGCGAGGCCGATGGTCATCGCGATGTGGCCCGCCATCTCTTCGCTCCATTCGGCGGCGTCGACGAGGAAACCCTCGTCATTCACCTGTACTGACTTTCCCCCGTAGCTCGCGACCGGCATCGCCACCTCCTTTCGTCGTCAACGGTACGGAGACTCGACCTCGATCCTCGCGGAGCTCTGTGCCTGGTCTCGGTGCCGGCGATCCGCCTCCGGGCGCAAGCAGCCGGTCAGGTCGTGGTCGCACCCCTTATTGCGAGTCATTCGCATCAGGGATAGGTTTTCGATCGCTGTCCAATGAAGGGGAGGCGTCGATCCGTGGCGGTGTCGCCGGCTGAGCCCTACGCCGACAGGCCGGGATTCGTCGCCTTCGTCCGCGCCTCGCTCGCAGGGCTCTCCTCGCGAGAGCGCTTCCGTGTGCTCGGCATGTACGGGTCGATCCTGGCTCTTCACGCGATCGGTTTCGCCGTCTTCGTCTTCTTCGTCATCCCGCAGCACTACAAAGGGCTCGGGATCGGTGTCGCCGGGCTCGCATACACGCTGGGCCTGCGGCATGCCTTCGACGCCGATCACATCTCGGCGATCGACAACACGACACGCAAGGTGATCCAAGAGCGACGCGGGACAGACCGGGAGCGACCGCTCGGGTTCGGTTACTTCTTCTCCCTCGGTCACTCGACGATCGTCGTGCTCATCGGCGTCGGGATCATCCTCGCCGAAAAGACCGTGTTCTCCGCGGTGACGAATCCGCACTCAGGCCTCGAGACCTTTGGAGGCGTCTTTGGGACCGCGGTGTCGGCGGGGTTCTTGTTCCTCATCGGCGCGCTCAACCTCGTCATCCTCTCCGGGATCGTGAAGGTGTTCCGCACGATGCGAAAGGGCGAATACGACGAGGCGGCGCTCGAGCGCGAGCTCAACAACCGGGGATTCTTCTACCGGTTCCTCGGTCGTTTCGCCCGGGGCGTCGACCGCGAATGGAAGATGTACCCGGTCGGTTTGCTGTTCGGCATGGGATTCGACACCGCAACCGAGGTCGCGCTCCTGGCAACCGTCGCGCTCGAGTCTTCCCAGCACATTCCGTGGTACTCGATCCTGTGTTTGCCAATCCTTTTCACCGCCGGAATGACCCTGATGGACACGACGGACGGGATCTTCATGAACCTCGCCTACGGCTGGGCGTTCTTCAACCCCGTGCGCAAGGTCTATTACAACCTCTCGATCACGGGCCTTTCGGTTGCGATCTGCTTCTTCGTCGGCGCGATCGAGACTCTCGGGATCCTGCCGCAAGAGATCCACTCGCTCGCAGCGCGCGGAGGATTCTGGCGATTTGTCGCAAACTTCAATATCAACACCGCTGGGTTCGTGATTTTGGGCATGTTCGTCGCGACGTGGATCGGGTCGGCTCTCATCTGGCGCTTCGGCCGAATCGAGCAGAAGTGGTCAGCCGGTCTGGAGAAAGTCACTTCGCAGTAGGGCGATCCACCCGATCGTTGAGCGACGAATGAGCGCCGACGACGTTGTGACTGACAGACCGGAGTTCGTGGCGTCCACGATGCGACGGCTCCTGATCGGACATGTCGGCCTACGTCGTGGCACGAACTTCGTGGAGACCACGCTCCGCGGTTAATTCCACGCCCCGGGCTACTACCTTGAGTGGTGCTATAACCGCTTATTGTGACCGATTTGCGCTACTGACCACAAGAAGTGGTCAACGCTTCGGCACAGATTTAGATGCCGCATGTACCTAATCATCGCACGTCACAACCCCTTAGCTGTGTCTATTGTCCGCGCAGATTGGCGCAGAAGATCGTGGCATGGATCGGTGGCGGCCCTGGCATGATCACGGAGAGCGGCCACACAGAGAGTGGTCACGCCCCGCCTTCCACGAGCGGGACTCGAGTCCAAACAGGGGGGAGCCCGCTCGTCCGCCTCGGCGGATTCGCAGGGGGACGATGTTTTCCGCCGCCGTCGCGATCAGCTTTGGGGCCGCGGGAATCGGATTCGTCAGAACGACGGGTCCTGATGCTTCCTTCACCGGCTCGGCTCGCAGTCACATCACCGTCGTTTCCTTTGACCGCTCGTCCAACAGCAACAGCAAGGTCCACGTCAACGTGCGGGCATCCGGCGCGGTGAAGTCTTGGCTGCCTTCGTCGTTCATAACCTTGGCCCAGTTCCGACATCTCCGGTCCGTCGTACGAGCGGCGTCGATTCCCAAAGTGACGACCGAGCGGACTCCCAGGCTGGCGGCTGATAGATCGAACGCGACGTCCCCGACGACGACCTCACCACCAACGACCACCCCTGCCACGACGACCGCTCCGTCGACCACGACCGCTCCCGCGGGCTCAGGCCCGACGAGCGGTATGCACCTCGCCTTCTCGTCGACGTTCTCGGGATCCCAGCTCGACACGGGCGTCTGGTCGACGTGTTACTGGAGCGGTTGCACGAACTATGGCAACTCGCAAGAAGAAGAGTGGTACGAAGCCGGCCAAGACCAGGTTTCGGGTGGCGTCCTCCACCTCGTTGCCACGAAAACGCCGACGGCTGGGACCGACCAGGGCGGTGCCCCGAAGACGTACCCCTACGCGTCGGGGATCGTGACGACGTTCTCGTCGTATTCGTTCACCTACGGCTACGTCCAGATCGTCGCCAGCATTCCGGGTGGCGCCGGCACGTGGCCCGCGCTTTGGCTGCTTCCCGCCGACAAGTCGTGGCCCCCAGAGATCGACATCATGGAGAACTGGGGTTCGGCCCGCACTGAGTCCGACACCTTCCACTGGGGCGCCTGGCAGAATGCCCAGCAACAGCAGACGCAGGTGACGTCGTCGACCGCTCTCACTGACAGTTGGCACACCTACGGCCTCGCCTGGGCTCCGGGCTCGCTCACCTGGTACCTCGACGGCAAGGTGGTCGCGACGTACACCGGCAGCAACGTGCCGAGCTCTCCCATGTACTTCCTCGCCAACCTCGCGATCGACGGGCCAGCCGCGTCGGGCGCGTCATTCAACATCCAGTCGGTGCGGGTCTGGCAGCACTGAGGATTCGTCCTCAACGCCTCATGGGTAGATGAGCCTGGCGCGGCTCCGGCTTGGTGCACGAGGCGATGTCGGAAGCGCACTGGCGGCTTCGTTCGTGGGACAGACTGATCACGTGTTACAGCCCGATGACACTCGCGCCGCGCCGTTCGTGGGGCGGAGCGATCTGCTCGACCTATTGGCGATCCTCGACGCACTCGGGCTGCTGTCGCTGGTCTACGTCAACGTGCCGGGGGGCGCCCGGCTCCTTTTTGCGGTGGGATTCGCCGCCTTTGTCCCCGGCCGAGCAATCGTGAGCAACTGGCCGACCCTTGCGCGCTGGTCAGAAGTAGCGATGTCGCTGGTCCTGAGCCTCGTCGCCGTCGCCCTCGTCGCCACGGTCTTTTTGTGGGCTCATGCGTGGCATCCATTGGTCCTGTTTCAATTCGAAGCTTGGCTGAGCGTCGTCGGGCTCGGTCTCGGAGCCGCGCGCCGGCACGAGCTGCTCCCACCGCAGGCGCGCGTCCGCGCCTCCAGTCGCCAGCGATCTGCGAGTTCCGACGGCACAACCGCGATGTGCGTCGGGCTCGTGGACCTCGACGGTTCAGAAGCGATCATCGGTCTCGATGGATCCAGCCTGTCTGACAACGAGCGCGCCAGATTGCTCGTCCGGATGCACCGCGCACCGTTGGGGTTCGTCGATGTGTCCGCGCATCCCAGGCGCTCGCTCGGTAGACGAACAAGAGCGCAGGCGCAGACGGCGCTCGAGGTGGCGGTTCAGGGTCACATCGCCTGCGACGCGGTAGCAGGAGACCCGATGACCTCCGACCTCTGGTTCGCACGAGCAGCCTGTCCGCTGGAGTTCCCGGCCACGGGTGTCGACGGGTTGACAATCGCAGTGTGCACGCGTGACCGCACCGAACCCTTGGGCGAATGTCTTCGCGCCCTTCAAAAGGTCAACGGCGATCGATTGGAAATCCTCGTCGTTGACAACGCGCCGACGGAGGATAAGACACGAAACCTCGTGATGGCTCTCGGAAAGCGCGATCCTCGAATTCGCTACAGCTGTGAACATAATCCCGGTCTGTCAAACGCGCGAAACCACGCACTGGCGGTCGCACGATTCGATCACGTGGCTTTCACTGACGACGACGTGTCTGTAGATCCCGGCTGGCCGAACGCGCTTGCCGCGGGTTTCGCGCTGGACCCGGACGTCGTCTGCGTCACCGGGCTGGTCGCTTCCTCCACGTTGGGAACTGTCTCCGATCGGCACTTCGATGCGAGACTCCCCTGGCGAGAGGCTTTCGTTCCCCGTCGTTACGACCTCGACGATCACCGACTTCCCGACGCCCTCTATCCGTTCAACGCGGGAGTCTTCGGGTCTGGCGCGAACTTTGCCGTTCGCGCGACGGCGGTCGAGAAGATCGGAGGCTTCGATAATCGCCTCGGCGTCGGCAGTCCGGGTCGAGGCGGAGAGGATCTCGACATCTTCGTACGCCTCCTCGAGGCGGGAGGTCGCATCTGTTACCTCCCCTCGGCGCTCGTCTGGCGCACGCACGTATCCGACCCGGCACTTCTTCGCGGGCAGATCTATGACTACGGTCACGGCCTCGGGGCTTACTTCGCAAAACACCTCGGAGAGCGAGATTTCCGCAAGGCCCTCACACGGCACGGCGTCTCCCGCGTGGATTCGATCTTCCTTCGGCGACAGGAAGCGTCGAACGAGATCGACCGTCGGCGACCGGGAGTGGGCATCGCGTTTACAGAGACGATGGGTCTCATTTCCGGTGCACTGCGCTATTGGTGGGGATCCCTCGGCGCGACGCGTAATACCGCCTGAACACGAGAGATGGCCCGCGACAAGGTGTCGCGAGAACAACTTGCGCCGATGGCAAAATGTCTGATGTGGAAGTACGACAGGTGACCGACGACTCTCCTCCTCAACCTCGCGCGTTGACGACCCTCGTCATGCACAGGCTCGTGCGCGCGTTCATCCCTGAGCACTCGGGATTGCGAAGGACTATTCATCGGTTCGTCTTCGAACGAAATCTTCGAAAGCTGAATGACCTCTTCGTCAGGCGTGGCGTGGACGACCGTTTCTGGCTGTCAGGCGGCCTCCTGCTCGGTTGGGCCAGGCAGGGCGGCATTCTACCGAATGACTACAAAGACGCCGATTTCGGCCTGCGAAGTGACGACTGCGGGATCTTCTGTGCTCTCGTCCCCGATCTCATCGCTGGTGGCTTCCTGCCCTTCCGTCGATTTCGAGACAACGACGGACGAACGACGCTGTGGTCCTTTTGGAAAGACGGCTCGCAGTTCGACTTCATCGAATACCGCACCGAGGAGGCATCCCGTTGGTTCACCGGGTATTTCGACTTCGACGGCGCGAGTTGGCAGGTGATCGGCAAGGTTCCAGATGGTCCGCTCGAGCGAATCTCTTTCCTTGGGCGTTGGTGGTGGAAGCCAGGAGACCACCAGGCTGAACTTGCCGCCCTCTACGGCGACTGGGAGGTGCCGTGGGACGAAGCGTCAAAGGGCCATGCATGGAACACGGGACGAGACAGCCCAGCGATCGTCGAGCGCGTGGCTTGGCTGTCAGCGGAAATGAGTTGGGATGGGAGCTGCGACGGAGTTTGATTCCCGACGCGCGCATTGAGGCTGGAGACACCACTGATATCTCTTCGGCTCAGCGAGCTTAAGGATTCAGTGGTGAACGACAGCGTTGCGGTCGCGGACCGTTGTTCGCGCTCAGCTGCTACGCGCTTGGATCGCCAACCAAATCGACGATCGGCGCAAAAGAGTCTCGACAGAGTCGCAGCGTTGCATCGATCTCTTGCTCGAGGCTCCCCGTCAACGTGAACCCACAGCCAATGATCTTGTCGATCTGATACGCCAATGGCGAAGGCGTTTCGCTTCCAGTAGATGAAGGCCGCGAGATGTCCGGACGATACGAAAGAACCGTCTCGCAACGTCGTCGGACCATCTCGGCGAGATCGAGCACGCTCAGAGTGTTCGCTCCGCCAAGGTTGAACAGCCCGTTGCCGATGACATCAGATGGACTCTCCATCGCCCATTCGACCGCACGAGCGACATCGGAGAGCGGAATGAAGTCCCGAAACGCAGAGCCCGAAGATCGCAGCGTCAATCCGCCCTTCTCGACGGCCTGCCGGCATAGGTCGGCAGCGACGAGGGTCCACCGGTCCACTTCGGCGCTCGCCGGGGCGCCAACCGCGTTCGACAGCCGAAGAATCACGCCGGTGAGCTTTCCCGCTTCATGCGCGGCAAGCACCCAATCCTCCGCGACTCGATGGGCAATCGCGTACGGGTGCATCGGACGAGGAAGCGTCATCTCATCGATGCGGCCCGCGAGGGGAGCTCCATAGACGTGAGCAGTGGAGAAGTAGACGAACCGCTCGACACCGGCATCGATCGCTGCGTTGAGCAGCATCAGCGTTCCCAGCCCCGTCTCCGTCATCGCTCGCACCGGATCGGCGGCAGAAACGATCTCGTTCGGGGACGCGAGGTGCACAACGACATTCACTCCGGCGCACGCACGCCGCATTGAGGCATCGTCGGTGAGCTCCAAATAAGTGCGCGCTATGCCAGGCGCCGAAGGACCGGTGCTTTTGCTGCTCGTCGTCGCAATGACCTTGAGGTCGACATTTGTCGCGAGGCACGCGCACACTCGACCACCTATGAAGCCCTGCCCGCCTGTGACAAGGACGGTTCTCTTCATCTGCGGACTTGCGGCTCAACACGGATCGCGCTTTCGGGTCCGGTCGAGCTCGTGAGGGGGGCGAATCTCAATGGCAGGCTTCGCAGCACGCCGTTCGACCCCCCCATAAATCCCCCCAAAAGTCGGATCATTCGGCGCTTCACCGCGCCCCAAAACACCAAGAAGCCCGCTGCGGTTTACCGCGGGTCGATCGGTCCCCGCGTGCGATTCCCGAGTTCGCCTTTGTGCACCTCAGGAGGCAGAATAATCGACGACCGTCTACGCAAATACGATTTTAGCGATCAATCGGATGGTTGCGATTATTCCGGTCTCAATTGACGGCTGATCGCGCCCCCCATTTGCGTCGTTGGCGCTGAGCTATTCGCAGTGCAGGCCCGAGACGCAAGCGCGCGCGCCGGACGAGCGGCGATGACCGACCCCGTCGAATGGCGGCGATCAACTCGTCTGGTTCCATGTCTGGTCCGACCTGAATGCGTTTGATCGAATAATGCCGGTCAGGTGACGGCGTGTAGAGATCGTCGCCGACTTCGAACGCCACCTCGTAGCCACAGCGCCGAACTTCCTCACGCACTCGGCGGCTGTGGAACCCAAACGGATACGCGAAGGTGCGGATCGGTTCTCCGAGTCCATCCTCAAGAACCGCGCGGCTCTGTTCGGTTTCGGAGGCGAGTCGACCGCTCGACAGGAGGTCGAGCTGGAGATGCCGATGGCCGTGGCCGCCGAACTCGACTCCGCTCGCTCGCATGTCACGCAAGTCGTGCCAATCAAGAATGCGGCGACCGCCCTCTCCGATGACGTCCAGCCATTCGGCGCGTCCACCGACGTACGCCGTCGGAACGAAAACGGTTGCCGTCATGTTGTGCTTCGTGAGCGATGGCATCACATTCTTGACGAGACTGAGGTACGCGTCGTCGAAGGTGATGAAGACCGGCAGCTCCGGCGAGCTCGACCGCTCGAGGTCGCAGAGTCGACTGACCGGTTCTGTTACGAACCCCGCATCCGAGAGGGCTGCCAAGTGTTCTGCGAACAGCTGCGGCTCTACGACGAAATCTCGGAATTGAGGATTCGGTGATCGAGGTCCGATGTCGTGGTACATGAGGACGGCGAGTTCTGACCGGTACTCCAACCGAGGAAGCTCCTCTCGATCTTCATCTCGAGGCGTGGTCAATCTCTCACCCACGACTGCGAAGCGACGAGAATGCAATGACCGTCGGAGGTCTTGTCGAACTCGGGCATGTGTCAGGCGCCGCGCAGCCGGTTCTCAACGCGGCTGACCACGTAGGCCGGACCACCGAAGGCCATGCCGGAGAGCTCATGCCAACGTAAACGCGCCGGAAAACTGCTCGGTAACGCCTCGGCATCCCTGCGTAGTTCTGCTCGCCGGAGCACCTTCCACATCGCGTCTGGCGCCAGTGCCAAGAGGCCGAAAATCAGTCCCGGATCGCTCCAGATCAGCGAGGTGAGCATCGCGACGAGCCCGGTCCCCCACGCACGAACTTGTCGGACCAATTCGGGATATGTGCGCCGGTGAGCGTGAAAGGAGATGGAGGTCGGTTCATATCGAACGGACTTTCCAGCCCAGAGCGCTCTTGCGCAGAACGCGAGGTCCTCGCCGCCACCAGTCGGGGTGCCCGTCCCGAGGCTCATGTCGAACCCGCCGAGCTCATCGAACAGCGCTTTCCGAATCGCCGAGCTGCCGCCCGCCGCGCCGCGCACCGCAGCGCTGTAAACCGAAAGCTGCCCACGAATTGCTCCCGACGCAGCATCCTTGCACTGCACAGAACGAATCCGACGTCGACCGAAATGAGAATCGCGGACTGGAACGTAGGCGAGCGACTCGAAGCCGTGACTGAAACCGCCGGTGTATTCCTCGAACCAGCCTTGCGGTTCGGTTTCGAGTTCCTTCGGAAGAACAAGGCCGGCAACGATGCTGACCGTGGCGTCGACTGCGAGTGGAGTGACGAGCCCCCGCAACCAGCCTTCGTCGACGACGATGTCATCGTCGGTGAACGCAACGACCTCTCCTCGGGCGCTCACTACTCCTCGGTTCTTCGCCGCTGAGATGCCGGGAATACGCTCGCTCACGATCCTGACGCGAGGCGCGTCGCGAATAGGAGTCAACCGGCCATCTCGTTCATCCTGTTGCAACCGATTGTCGACGACGACGATTTCGTAGTCCGGATAGTCCAGTTTGTTGAGAGCCTCGATACAGCGACTGAGATCGTCGATACGGCTGCAGAGTGTCGGAATGACCACACTCGCGAAGGGCAACGACACCTCGGTTTTCGGATCGAGTCCGGGCATCGGCGCGAGCGCCGCCCGATTCCCATCGGCCGCGAGCCGCTCACGGATAGCGTTGCCTACCGCCGAGGACGAGAGGGTTCCGCGATCAAGTTCGATCTCGAACCTGCCGAGAGGCCGCCGACCCTCGCGGAAATAGACCAGCGCCGATCGGTAACGGCCGCCTTCGGCACGCTCAGGCGTGATCTCTGGCGGCGCCTCCGCGTCCGCGACGACGACCTTGATCGGATAGCGACGCGACTCCCGGAGGCCAGGATCACCGGCGACGCCCACGTCGGAAGTATCGCGTTGCACGAGTACAGCTAAACCCGAGCACGTCTCGAAGCGGAGCGATGACACGTCCGATCAACGAGGCTTCGTGCGACCGCATCACCGGCGCCGACCGCGGCCGCGCCGACGCCGAGGATCATTGTCCCGGCAATCGCGAGTTGCTCGGCCCTGCGCTGTCGAAGGAACGCCCAGAGCTGGTTCCCGATCGCGAGCGGCACCGTCTTGCGCAGGTAGTCCCGCTCAGGACCGAGGTCGTCGGTGCCGCCGAGCAGCAGGGCGAGCTGGACCTTCGCCCATCCTTCGTTCCGGCAGCGCCGGAGGAAGAATCGCAGAGACGCCCGTTCGGCGGGTACGAAGTGATCGACGATCGCTTCGGGGACGTAGACCCAATGACCACCGTCGACAACCTTTCCCATCCGGATGCAGAGATCGGTGTCTTCGGGCCGCGCGACCGCGCCGACCTTGCCGTAATCGCGCCGGAATCCGCCAACTTTCTCGAAGGTGCCGGCGCGCACCGCCATATTGGCGCTCCAGACGTTCCGCACCGGCGCCTGCGTCGCCGGCAACCCCGGCAGGGATCCACCGACGACCCATGCGAACTCCAATGGGAACCACCGCGGAGCCGGTCGTTCCCATTCCGGCACGATGGCGCCACCAGTCCCGACGACCAGCGGGTCCGAGAACGGGCTTACAAGGCACGCGAGCCACTCCGGTCGCGCTGCCGCGTCATCGTCGAGGAAGGCGATGATCGGCGCAGTCGCTTTCGCCGCGGCGCTGGTGCGCGCGCCGGAAACACCGCGTTCGAGAGAATTCTCGAGCACGACAACACCGTCGACTTCGGCCCGGAGTCGGGACGCCAGTCGATCGTTGTGATCGACGACTACGAGCACCTGCTCTGGAGGGTGAGTTTGCGCGCGTGCCGAGGCGATCGCCCGCAGAGTGTGAGCCCAACGGTCCTCGCTGTAGCACGGGATCACGACGCTTGCGCGAGGAAGGTTCGCCACGATGCGACGCTAGAGGCTCTTCGCACGGCGCCTGCGTGCCGCAATGCGGGACCACAGGTAAATCGCTGGGCCTGTGACGACGCCTCGGAGCTCAAGCCGGGCGAGCTCGCGTAGGAGGTCGTCTCCCTGGGCAGGCCCGGAGGACTTGAGCGTCCGTCTCGAGGCATAAGAGCGGGCACTGACCCCAACGAAATGTGGCACGGTCGCTGCGAGCGCGAGGAGGTGGCGTGGATCGTCGAGCACAGCGGCACAGAACATCGCGCCGATACCGGTACCCCACCCGAGGATCTGACGACGAAGCGCGTCGTCGTCGCGCCGGTGGGTGTGGAATACGAGCGCGGCGGGTTCGAAGCCCACGCTTTCGCCCCGCCAGACGAGCTGGATGAACGCCTTGTGATCCTCGCCGGCCATGGTCGGCGTCCCGGTGCCGAGGAGCGGATCGAATCCGCCGATCGCTCGGAGCGCCTCAGTGCGAAACGCCATGTTGACTCCGGCGCCAAAAGTGCTCGCCCGATACAAGGGGAAGATCCGCCGCAGCCGGCCGATGTCGTCGAGCTCGCCGACTTGCGGGCGTCGGATCCGACTTCGCATGGAATCACCGAGAAGCCTTCGGGTGGCGGGCGAATAGAAGCGCGGTCCGAAACCACCCGTGAACACCTCCAATCGCAGCTGAGCAGGTGTTTCGAGCTCGCGCGGCATGGCAATGCCGCAGACGCACACTTCTTCGGGGTGGCGCGCAAAGCGCGACGCGATCACCTTCAACCATCCCGAATCGACGACGGCGTCGTCGTCGGTGAACGCAACGAAGTCGCCGCTCGCCACCGACAGCCCGGCATTGCGCGCTTCAGAAATTCCCGGCCGAGGTGCGGAGATCAATCGGGCGCGCGGGTACTCCGATAACCATCGCGGCGCGTTTCCGGCGTCCACTGATCGATTGTCGATAAGCAACACTTCGTACCGCGGGTAGTCGAGCGCGGAGAGCGCGTGGAGACAGTCTCGGAGGTCGTCCTCCCTGGCGAGCATGCTGGGAACGACTACCGAGGCGAGCGGTAGATCGTGATCTGGCGGCGGTGGCGATACGACCGGCGCATTCGCGACGAGAGGCGCAACCTGATCGGCCAGCTCCTCCGCGCTGATGACTTCAGAATCGAAGTCGAGTTGGAGCAGCCCTATTGGAGAATGATTGCGGCGACACAAGCACCACACAGCAGCGTACCGACCCCCCGCCGCACGCTCGCTCCTAATTTCGCGCAGATCCTCGACGTCCACCACGACGACCTTGATCGGTCCATGAAGGTCTCCCTCGGCGAAGGTCTCCGAGTCCGTGACCAGCTTTCGTCTCGCCTGCTCGCGCGCCAGATTCAATCTCGTCGCAAGGCAGTCGCGTATGGGCGATGGAGGTTTCCGCTTCTGCAATTCATCGTTGCCAAACCCTGATGGACTTGATGGCGAGTGTGCCATGACATCCCGAGCCGGATTCGATTAGCGCAAGATTGGTGCTCGTGTACGCGAGGTCGGCGAGGATATACATCGGTTGCTGCGGAACGTTTTTGCTCGTCGACAAAATCTGCTTGCCGTCGATGAACCACGTCAGCTTCGTCCGGGTCCAATCGATGGCGAAGGTGTGCCATCCGACCGAGAGGTCGCCGAGCGACGGGTACTCGTAGAGAACCGGTCCGCGGAACGGGTGAAAGAACACGCCAGTCGGTTGCACGCCCCGTCCCCAGTCCTCGATGATGTCGACCTCGGGTGGCCATTGCAGGCTCGAAGCTCCCATCCACAGAGCCGACCAAAGTCCCTCGGTATTCGGCAGCCGGGCGACAATTCTCACGTACCCGTATTTGAATCGGAATCCTGGATACGTGGTCACCATCCCAGAGCGACAGACGTACGCTTTCGGCGCGCCGTTTTGCGCGCGCCCCTCGGTACGCAACTGTTTGGCGACCAGGTCGAGTACGCCATGGGACAGCACCACTTGCGACGGCAGGTACCACTCGTATTCGCCGTTACCGAAATTCGTGCAGCCGGAGGGGAAGTCCATATGGGGATAACACGTGCTCCATACTGCTGGATTCAACTTTGTACGAACGAAGTCCGAATTGAAGATCAACCGTGCTCTCGACTGCCCAGGCAAAGCCGGTGGCTCGGACTTGCGCGTCGCATACGCGATGCCTGTCGCGGCACCGACGACGACCACGAGGGTGACGATCGCGAACTTCAGCCTTCGGCGTCGCACGTGAGCTGCCGGAGGCGCCAGATGCCTGGGCCGGGTGGTGGCTCCGATTTCTGTCACGTTCGCACCTGACTAGGGGGGCGGTGGGCCCTCCAATTATGAACGCAGTCCGGCCGGTGCAGCGCGCACGATCTGGAATTGTCACGATCTTCTCGTCCGCTGTCGGGGCGAAGCAGATGTTGGCCCGCACCTTGGGTAGCGAAGATCGCGTCTTCGTTACCCAGGAATATGCGACTAGTTACTCGCGAACATCGCTCGGACGATTTACGGGCAAGCTCATCGCATCCATGGAGCGAGAGAGGCAGCGCAACCGACGTCCATGAACGTCCCCTGCGCCGCGATTGCAGGCCAGATTGATGCCGTAGAGCAAATCGACAATTCCGGCTGATGACCTGTGGACGGACCCGTTCATTGACCCGGATGGGAGATCTCTTGAGCCAAATATTAGTATGACTGTGCGGGGTGCGATGACACGAGATGCCTAGATGCCCTCCTGGCCCAAATTGGCTGAGGCTTGAGCACCAGGAACCCATCGCGCGAAGTTAACGGCGCGACGAACTCGCGAATACATAGACGATCCTTCCGAAAGCCAAGGCATTCCTCCTCAGCACATGTCGCGCAAGTCGCCGAGGGAGGACACTTGTCCGAGGGCCGAATGATCGTGTCAGAGCGTCGATCTCGAGCCGCCCAAGACCACCTTGTCAAGCTCATCCAGCACGTCAGAGCTTTCTTCGTCGAACTTGCGAGCGAAGACGGCAGCCGATCTGCGCAGATGCGGCAGATCCTCCAGTGTGAACACCCCGGGGCGAGGCGAATCGGGGTCGGCCCACCGGGTCTCGTGCAACCCGATGTTGGCGACTTCAAGTTCTGGATCATTGAAAATGATTGTTCCAGTGACCGATTCGAGCGGAATCACCGTGCGCGCGTAATACCGAACTACATCGGGATGCGCACTCACATAGTCCAGGACGTGCCGAATAGCCTTGCGTGAAATGGCATACCATGGGTGGTGGTGCCAACAGGGAAAGCCCTCGCGGAACGGAGTTTTCCTTGCTCGCCACCCAAACCAGCTCGGAAGTTGTAGTTCTTCTGGTCGCATAGAAATAAAAATAAATCGCTGGGAATGATTGATACAGAAGAACATCCCACGACGTATCAATGTCGCAAATTGCCGCCCAGCGCGTGGAAATCTGTGTGCAATATTTACGGACGGAAGGCAGGTGTACTGGTAGAAGTAACGGTCCACAAACTTACGGCGCGTCTTCTTGTCCTCGATCTCGTCGACCCTCCGGCCCCCAATCAGCGCGTCCGCGCCACTGTCGGCCAGGAGAGTTCGGAGTCTGTCGGACGATGAGATCGGATAGTCCTGCTCAGAGAGCAGTACCACCCAGTCGACGTCGAGATTGCCAAGGATCCAGCGAAATACGCGCCAACGTGCGACATCAAGGCTCAGGTCACCCCAAAGAATCGGAGCCTCGCTCGTAAGGATGTGAACGTTCGGAATGAAGGCGAATGACGAAGAGTCCAGGTGCGACTCGAACGAATTGCGAAGAATGACGATGGGACTGTCAGGCTCTGACAAGCGCAGCGTCTTCACGAGCCGGATGAGTGGCAAAGGTGAACGGTACGAGCTGATGAAGAAGGCGATGCGCAATTCGTTTGGCGTACGCAACTCCTTTCGCGTGACCGGGGAATCCACCAACGCTCCAGTTAAGGCTCACAGGGACTCAAGGCTGCAAGTTTATGGCCGCACCCATTTCGCGCTGCGTGGAATCGTCCAATCGCACTCACACTTATGCGGGTGCCGAACCACAACACTCGACCAGAGTGCGCTCAGAATGGTGCCACTGAATACCGCTCCGGCACTCGTAGAATCGCCATTCGGAAGGGACCTAACCACGACGATGGCAGACGCTTCCGCAACGTCGTTTCTTCGCGCCACCGGAGAAGGATCCCCGAGGCAGCACACGTAGCGTGATGGCAACGATCACCGCGACCAGTTCGCCAGATGCTGCCGAGCTCCGTCCGACCTTGGCCAATTTCGTTCGGTCAAAGGGCTCGTTCCCGAAGTTGTACCTCACGGACCTCCTGCTGCCGGTTGCGGTCACCTTCTGGGCTATCGGCGTGCACTCGGCCGATGTGAAAAAGCTCGGCCCGTACGGACTCGCGGGTGCTGTTCCTGCCATCTTCTACGCGGGCGTCGGCGTTCTTGCCCTCTCATTCGTAATTGGATTGCGTCGTGAGCAACCCGGGACTTCGCGGATGGCTCTTCATGCCGTAGCCATGGTCATGATGTTGTATGCGCCAGAGGCGATCGTCTATCCGGTAGGTCGCTACCCGTGGTTGTACAAACTGTTCGGCGTCGTTCAGTACGTCAACGTGCACGGTGGCCTCGATCGCCATATCGACATCTATCAGAATTGGCCCGGATTTTTTGCGGCAATCGCGTGGCTTGACAAGGTCGCCGGCGTTGGCAGCCCTTTGGGATACGCGAAATGGGCTCAACCAGCATTCGAACTCGCGGCGCTGCCGCTGCTCTACGTCATCTTCGGTTCGCTTGGCCTGAGCGTTCGACAGCGTTGGATCGCGATTCTCCTTTATTCGTCGTGCAACTGGATCTCGCAGGATTACCTCTCGCCGCAAGGACTCGGAACCCTGCTTTCCCTGGGCGCCTTGGCGATTGCGTGTCGGTGGCTTTTAGTCGAGCGCGCACCTGCGCGTCGCAAGCTATTCCGACGCGGCGAGGCCACTACTTCAATCCGGCAAAGCGATGGACCTCCGCCGGCAAGCACTCGCGAGGTCGCCGTCGCCTCCGTGGCCGTTACGTTGATCTTCTTTGTTCTTACGTTCACTCACGAATTGTCGCCGTACATCGTCGTCGTGCAACTCGGCACACTCGCCATCGTGGGTCTGATGCGTCCGCGCTGGTTGCCGCTCGTCCTCGGCGCGATCGCCATCGGATATCTGTTACCGCGCTTGTCCTTCGTGAACGCGAAATACGGCCTGTTGGACTCGATCGGCAGTTTTTTCGGCAACCTGAGGCCGCCCAAGGCACCGACGGCCGCGGGCGGCGGCCTCACCGCCAGTGGGAAACTGATCAACGACCTCGCGAACTCCCTGTCGGGTCTGGTCTGGGCGCTCGCGCTGCTCGGGATTTGGATGAGGCGACGAGCTGGGCGACCGGTCCTTGGGCTTGCCCTTCTGGCCTTTTCTCCGGGCGTCGTTCTCTTCATTACTGCCTATGGGAACGAAGGCATCCTGCGCGTCTATCTCTTCTCGCTTCCTTGGAGTGTCGCGCTGGCGTCGTGTGCACTCGTGCCCGAGGGTGCCCGCGCTCGAGAGGCCGGCCTCAAGCTCGCGTACTGGATCCCATCGCTGCTCAGATCGTGGATTTCTGCCGTCGAGGGGACCTGGAATGTCGTTCGTACCGCAGCAGCAAAGCGCCGACTGACGCTCTCGATGACGTGCTCGGGTGGCGTGCTCGTGGTGGCGTTGGCGCTTTTCTTTCCGACGTTTTATGGCAACGACGCGGCAAACGTGATGCCGCTATCCGAGGTCTCCACGATCACGTCCTTTTACAAGACGGCGAAGCCCGGCCCAGTTTTTGTCGCGGATGCCTCCGCCCCGCTGTACACGACAGATCGCTACCCCCTTTTCCCAACCTTCTCGATTTTCGATCCCGGTGGCGTGGTATCGACAGAACCCACCCTGAAAACTTTCGTGTCGGCTGTCTCGGCCGCGGCGATCAGTTACACCGGGGGGAAGGGACCCTCGTACGTAGTCATCGCGCCGAGCATGCTCGCCTACAACCAGGAGTATCTCCTGACTCCACAAGAGAACTTTGCGGTGCTCAACACCGAGCTTTCACAATCTCCGCAATGGAAGTTGATCGTTCGACGAAAGGGGACGGTGATTTATGAGCTGCCCGCCGCGAGCGTCTCTCGCCGTCAGCATTCGACGACTTCTGCAACAACTCCGATCAGCCCAGGCATCCCTCACAATGTGCTCGGTCCGTGAACCGCATCGATCGCGTCCGCACTTTGATCGACCTTCGTCCTGACCGGACTTCCGCGCCTCAACCCATGAAATGACCGCTTTCGACCTACTCGTCATGCGCTGAATAGGGAAAACAACGTGTGGCGTCGGAGCTCGTTCGGCAAATGTGGGGGCGACATACCCTCGACTTCGAGCGTGTGCATGGCATAAGATCAGCGTGTGCACGTGAAGCGCACGACGCGAAGGAGGGGCG
>JBAVUF010000060.1:0-6655 GCA_049696635.1 Acidimicrobiales bacterium
CGCTCGCGGGGGTCGGGATGGCGGCGTCCGCGGCAGCGAGCGGCACCGCCGCGGGGTTCCCCGCCGGATGGGTTCCGGGCTCACAGAACGGGTTCATGAGCCTCGATAACTGGATCACGGCCCACCAGGCGAGTGCGCCGGTGTTCACCGATTTCGTCACGCCGGTCGGCGACGGACTCGGGCACATCGTCAACGCGCTCGTGAGCGTCTTCACGTTCATCGGTTGGCCGGGGGTGCTCGCCATGTTCGTGCTCGCCGCGCTCGGCGCCGGAAAAGTCCGCACCGCGGTGTTCGCGACGATCGTCGTCGCGGGTTTCGGACTCCTCGGGCTCTGGGCGGACAGCATGGCGACGCTCGCATTGATGACCGTCTCGATCCTCGTCGCGCTCGTGATCGGCATCCCGCTCGGGATCGTCGCCGGGCTCTACGATTGGATCGATCGCGCGCTGCGACCGATTCTCGACGCCGCGCAGATGCTGCCGGCGTACGTCTATCTCATCCCCGTCGTGATCCTGCTCGGGATCGGCAACCCCGCCGGTGTCATCGCCACGGTGATCTACGCCGCACCGCCGGTGATCCGGCTGACGTCGCTTGGCATCCGTTCGGTTCGATCAGACGTGATGGAGGCAGGCGTGTCGTTCGGCTCGACCCGCCGCCAGCTTCTGACGAAGGTGCAACTGCCCCTCGCCCTGCGGCCGATCCTGCTCGGGATCAACCAGGTGATCATGATGGCGCTTTCGATCGTCGTCTTAGCGTCGTTGATCGGTTCGGGCGGCCTCGGAGACCCTGTGCTCGCCGCGCTGACGATCCAGAACCTCGGACAGGCATTCACGCCGGGCGTAGCGATCGTGGCGATGGCGATGCTGCTCGATCGGATCGTTTCCGCCTACGGCGATCGCATCGGTCATGCGCACGAGGCGGTAGCCGCGAAACCCGGCTTTTTTGAACGGCATCGGCGAACGGTGATGCTTTCGGGCGTCGGAGCTGGAGTGGCGCTCGTGTTCATCACCCACTTCGCCCTCGGCGTCCGCGACTTCCCCCAGAACTGGTCGTTCTCAATCAGCGGGCCGGTGAATACGGGTCTGACCTGGCTCGAGTCGCATCTCTACCACTACTCGGGCGTGCCGGTCGTCGGCGGCACCGAGAACCTCTCGAACTTCCTCACGCTGTCGATCCTCAACCCGTTCACGAGCTTTTTCAGCGCCATCCCGTGGTGGCTGGCCGTCTTTGCCACCGGCGCCGCCGGCGTCGTCGTCGGCGGTGTGCGGCGCGGGGCGCAGCTCGCGATCTGCCTCACCGGCGTCGGGCTGCTCGGCGTGTGGACAGACGCGGCGTCAACCCTCAGTCAAGTCGTCGTCGCGCTCGGGCTGTGCCTGCTCGTCGGGTTCCCGATCGGGGTGCTCGCGTACTGGTGGCCGTGGCTGAACCACGCGTTGCGTCCGATCCTCGACACCTTGCAGACGATGCCGGCCTTCGTCTACCTCATCCCCGTGGTCGTCTTCTTCAGCGTCGGGCCGGTCGCCGGCGTCATCGCCTCATTCGTCTACGCGGTGCCGGCAACGATCCGTTTGACGATCCTTGGGCTGCGCGGCGTCCGCCACGACATCATCGAGGCCGGCGAAGCCTTCGGTTCGACGCGCCTGCAGTCGCTACGGAAGGTCGAGCTCCCCGCTGCGCGCCCGGCGATGCTGCTCGCCGTCAACCAGACGATCATGCTCGTGCTCGCCGAAGTGATCGTCGCCGGGCTCGTCGGCGCCGGCGGTCTCGGCTACGACGTCGTCGTCGGGCTCGACCGCGACGAGTTCGGACTCGGGCTTGCCGCCGGGCTCGGGATCGTCCTGATGGGGATCGTCTTCGACCGCCTCACCCAGGGCGCGGCCCAGGGCCAAGGCGGTCCGGTCGCCGAAGGAGCGGGCACATGAGACGGCTGCGCCGAACAGTCCTCGAAAACGAGCAAAAAGAAACGAAAGGAGCAACACCATGAGAGGAAAACCGTGGCTGCGGACCTGGTCCGCGAAGAAGGCGTTCGTTGCTTTGGCGGCGGCGTCGATTGGGCTCGCGCTCGGCGGGGTGGCGATCACCTCCGCTGCGGCGAGCTCGAAGCCGACGATCACGCTCGCGACGAACTCGTGGCAGGGATCCGACTCGAACAATGTCGTCGCGCAGTACGTCATCGAACAGGACCTCGGCTACCCGGTGAACCTGCTGACGATCGACGAGATCCCGACCTGGCCGGCGATGGCCAAAGATTCGGTCTCGGCGGTCTTAGAAGTCTGGGGCCACTCGAACCTGTATGAGCAGTACGTGAAGGGCAACCATGAGGTCGTCGACGCCGGCCTCGAGGGTCCGGACGGCAACATCGGCTGGTACGTGCCGACGTATCTCCTGAAGGCGCACCCCGAGCTGAAGACCTGGCAGGGGCTGAAGAAGGATTGGAAGCTCTTCGTCACGCCACAGACGACGCCGAAAGGTGAGTTCCTCGACGGATCGCCGAGCTACGTGACGAACGACGCCGCCCTCGTCAGCACACTCGGCCTGAACCTGAAGGTCATTTACGCCGGCACCGAGGCGTCCCAGCTCGCTGAGATCGAGCGCATCTACAAGGCGCACGGCGCCGTGCTCTTTTACTGGTACACGCCGCAGTACATCAACGCGTTGTACAGCTTCTCCCAGATCCAGTTGCCGACGTTCACCCAGGCGTGCGCGAAGTTGCCGACGGCGAAGATCAACTGCGCGTATCCGCCGTACTACCTGTACAAGGCGATGAGCGCGAAGCTGCCGGCGATTGCGCCGAAGGTGGCGAACTTCATCAAGCGCTTCCACTGGACCTCCGCCGATCAGAACGAGGTCGGCTACGACATCGCGGTGAAAGGCATGAGCCCGAGCGCGGCGGCGAAGCTATTCGTGGATACCCACAAGTCGCTCGTCTCGTCGTGGCTGAGCGGGCCCGACACGAAGACGCTGGCGCCGGTTTCGGGGACGTGACCGAAAGGAAAGGTCGTCTCATCTGAGCCAATTTGCGCGTACGCGCCATCGTCGTCGTTCGGCGACGGTGGCGCGTACGTCGCGCAACGAGATGGGTCGCAGGACTCGCATTGGTCGATGTGGGCCGCGCTCGTGACGCTCTCGGACGCGCATCATGCATATCGGTGAGCTTGCTCGCCTCGACAAAGGATCTGAATGCCAACTGAACGTGCGAGCGTCGTCGTCATCGGTGCCGGCATCGTCGGCAACTTCCTCGCGCACCATCTCGCGAAGCTCGGCTGGCGCGACATCGTCCTCATCGACAAGGGACCGATGCCGAATCCCGGTGGATCGACCGGTCACGCGTCAAACTTCATCTACCCGATCGAGTACTCGAAGATGATGATGGAGCTGACGGCCGAATCCTCCGCGCAGTACAAGGAGCTCGGGGTGTTCGTCGAAAGCGGCGGGCTCGAGGTCGCGCGCACTAACGAGCGCATGGAAGAGCTCCGGCGTCGCCTCGCTGCGGCAAAGGCGTGGGGGATCCCCGCCGAGCTCGTGACGCCGAGGAAGGCGCGTGAGCTCGTCCCGTACCTGAACGAAAAGGTGATCATCGGCGCGCTGTACCTCCCGACGGTGGGCGTCGTCGACTCGCTGCGCGCCGGGACGTTGGTCCGCGATCGAACCGTCGCGGACGGGTCGCTAACCGTCGAGGCGAACACCGAGGTGCTGGCCATCGACGTCGACGAAACCTCGAACCGCGTGCGGACCGTGCGGACGAGCCGCGGCGAGATCGAGACGGATTACGTCGCCATCTGCTGTGGCGTCTGGAGCCCGCGCATCGCGCGGATGGCGGGGGCGCGCATCGCGCTCGTCCCGACCGTGCACCAGATGATCAGCGTCGGACCGATCCCGATGTTCTCTGAGACCTCGGGCGAGATCGAGTTCCCGATCGTGCGCGACATGGACCCGTTGATGTACGAGCGTCAACACGGTGCGGACCTGGAAGTTGGCTCATACGCGCACCGCCCGATCCTCGTCGATCCTGACGACATCCCACCGATCGAGAAGGCGGCGCTTTCGCCGACCGAGCTCCCCTTCACCCAGGAGGACTTCGACCCCCAGCTTGCCGAGGCGCTCGAGCTGATGCCCGACGTGCTCGACGACGAGCGCGTCGGTGTGCGGCACGCGATCAACGGCTTGATCTCGATGACCCCCGACGGTCATCCCGTGCTGGGCGAGTGCCCAGAGACCAACGGATTGTGGTCGGTGGCGGCTAGCTGGATCAAAGAAGGTCCGGGGATCGCGCGGGCCGTCGCCGAGTGGATGAGCGGCCACGCGCCCGAGACCGACATCCACGAAGCGGACATCGCCCGCTTCTACGACGCGCAGAAGACGCGCGCGCACGTTGCCGCCAGGGCAGCGGAGGGCTTCAACAAGATCTACGGGATCGTCCACCCAATGGAGCAGTGGGAATCTGACCGGCCGGTCCGCGTCTCGCCCTTCTACGAGCGTCAGTGCGCTCTCGGCGCCGTGTTCTACGAGACCGCCGGATGGGAACGCCCGTACTGGTACGCGTCGAACGAGGCACTGATCGAGCGCTACTCCGAAAAGGTCGTGCGCCGCGAGGCGGAGTGGGATTCGCGCTGGTGGTCACCGATCATCAGCGCCGAGCACCTCGCGACCCGCGACGGCGTCGGCATCGTTGATCTCTCCGCCTTCGCGATGTTCGAGGTCGGCGGCCCCGGCGCGCTCGAGAGCGTGCAGCGAACCGCGCTCGCGCAGATGGACGTACCGGTCGGTCGCGTCGTCTACACGCCGATCCTCAACGAGCGCGGCACGTTCGTCGCCGACTTGACGATCATGCGGCTTGGCGAAGAGCGCTTCCGTGTCGTGACCGGCGGAGCGACTGGAAACATGGATCGCCGCTGGTTCGGGCGGCACCTCGTTGGCGACGCGCAGGTCTTCGACGTCACCTCGTCATGGTCGACGCTCGGCATATGGGGCCCGAACGCCCGTCGGGTGGTGGCTCAGACGACCGCTGATGACGTCTCGCACGAGGGTTTCGCCTTCGCGACGTGCCGGAGCATCGAGATCGACGGCGTCGCGGTGCTCGCCTCGCGCATCTCGTACATCGGCGAGCTCGGCTGGGAGCTGCACATCCCGATGGAGCAGGGTGCCCGTGTCTGGGACGTGCTCTTTGAAGCGGGCCAGCCCTTTGGCGTCGTCCCGGCCGGACTCGGTGTCTACCTCGTCACTGGGAGGCTCGAGAAGGCCTATCGCGCCTACGGCGCGGAGCTCACCGCGGACTTCAACGTCGTCGAAGCGGGCATGCAGCGGCCGAAGGTGAAAGAAGCGGACTTCGTGGGAAAAGACGCCCACCTCGCGCACCGCGAAGACCCCCAGGCGGCGCTTTTGTGCACACTCACGATCGACGATCACCGCGCCTCGGACGGTCGGAAGCGTTTCCCGCTCGGCGGCGAGCCGATCCTCGAAAGAGATGGTGGGCGCCTTGTCGATGCCCACGGTCGCGGTTCTTATGTGACGAGCGCCGGATCGGGTCCCTCGGTCGGCAAGCACATCCTGCTCGCCTACCTTCCGCACGAACGCGCCATCGAAGGCGCGGGCTACGCCGTTGAGTACATGGGGGAACGCCTCCCGGTCACGGTGGTAACAGTTGGGAGCCGACCACTGTTCGATCCCGACAACGAGCGCGTCAGAAGCTGAAGACGCGCGTGCATGCGTTCGCGCAACTAGAGGGTCTCGCCCGATGAGGATCCTTGTTTGCATCAAGCGTGTTCCCGACGTCGGCGGACGCGTCACGCTCACGGCGGACGGACTGGAGATCGATACGAGTTTCCTCGGATTCACGATCAGCCCTCACGAGGAGTGCGCGATCGAAGAGGCGGTGCGGATCGTCGAGCGCGAAGGTGGCGGCGTGATGGTCGCGACACTCGGGCCAGATCAGGCGGTCGAACAGTTGCGCAACGCGCTCGCGTTGGGCGCGAACGAGGCGGTGCTGCTCGAGACCAACGGCCGTGAATGGGGACCCATCGCGACCGCCGCCGCGATCGCACGGCTCGCCACCGAACGCGGGCCTTTCGATCTCGTGCTGTTCGGGAACGAATCGGCCGACGCCGGCAACTACCAAGTCGGTGTGCGCGTCGCGTACCACCTGTCGTTGCCGGTCGTCACCGGCGCGAAGGCGATCGAGATCGGCAACGGGCGGATCACCGCCCGCAGGGAGTACCTCGGCGCCCAGGAGTCATTCGAGGTCGCCTTGCCGGCCGTCATCACCGTCAAAGAGGGGATCAACCTGCCGCGCTATCCGTCGCTCCCGGCGTTGATGCGATCGAAGCGGGCGACGGTCGATCACGTCCTTGTCGAGTGGACAGAAGAGGGGTTGCGCAAACGCGCGTTGCGCCTGCCGGCAGACACCCGTCGGGGCGCCGACGTGCTCGGCAACGGTACCGAGGCCGTTCCGAAGCTCGTCGCGCTGATGGAAGAACTCGGGGTCTTTACGTGAGCGTCGTCTGCCTCGTCGAGCACGACGGGTCCGGAGTCCTTCCGGCGTCGAAGCGGGCGCTCACGTTTGCTCGTTCGCTCGCCGAGGCGCTCGCCACGCCGCTGCTCGCGATGGCGGTCGGTGAGCTTTCCCGGGCCGCGGGCGAGGATCTCGCCTGCTATGGAG
>JBAVUF010000061.1:0-5118 GCA_049696635.1 Acidimicrobiales bacterium
TGGCGCGTGCGAAGGAATCGGGCGTCGCGACCGAGGAGGAAGCGAAGCAGGAGCCGGCTCGACCGTCGAAGGCCGCCAACGTTCAGCAGCAGTTCGGAGGGATGACGAAGGCCGAATTGCTAGAACGTGCAGCCGAGCTCGAGCTAGAGGGACGCTCGCGCATGACGAAGCCCGAACTCGTCGATGCGCTCACCGACCTGGCGGCGACCAAGCGGCGGAGGCGACGGGCGTCCTGACCGAGGAGCGCTCATCGGACGACGAGATCGGCGAAGAGGTCGCCTCGCTTGGCGAGGCGTTCTAGAACGGCTGACGTCGTGAAGCGCAGCCGATCGGGGTCGCCTGACCTCGCGCAGCTGGCGACCTCGTTCCATGTGACCGGCGTCGAAACCGTTGGCTCGTCGCGTGCGCGAACGGAGTAGGCAGCGACCGTCGTCTTTGCTGGGTGGTTCTGGCTCCAGTCGATGAGGACCCGGCCCTGTCGGAGATCTTTCCGCATGTTCGTCACGACGAGGTCGGAGTGGTCACCTTCGACCGCGCGGGCGAGATCGTGCGCCTTGTCGCGGGCGGTCTCCCACGACGTTCCCTTTGGCAAAAGTGCGTACAGCTGCATTCCCTTCTGTCCACTCGTCTTCGGATGACAGTTCGTCAAGCCGTCCGCTTTTAGTGCCGCCTTGATCCAGGGGGCAACCGTGCAGCATTCGACGATCGAGGTTCCTTCACCGGGGTCGAGGTCGAAGACGAGGAAGTCCGTCGAAGCAGGCGCCGTTTTGCCGGGAGTCACGCGCCACAACGGCACATGGAACTCGATCGTCGCGAGGTTCGCGGCCCAGACGAGTGTCGGAAGGTCGCAGACCAAGGCGTACTCGACGTCTCCGGCCCGCTTCGCGCTCCGATTCGAGGGATCGAGGTCGACGTGCGCTGTATGGACCCACGACGGTTTGTGCGAAGGAACGTGCTTTTCGAAAAAGGATTGTCCGTCGACGCCGTCGGGGAACCGGCGCAGCGTGACCGCCCGGTCAAAGACGTGAGGGAGCATCTTCGGCGCGACGCGCACGTAGTAGTCGATTAGGGCGCCCTTGGTGAATCCGACCTTCGGGAAAAGCACCTTGTCGAGATTGGAGAGTGACAGGTGGCGCCCTTCGACCTCGATCTCGGTTCGCTTGCTACTCACGGACGACCTCGCTTGGGGATTTGTCCGGGCGCAGCCCGCGCCACGAAGGCTGGCGCAGGTGCGCGTCCCGGGTCCACTCGCTGAACTGGACTTCGCCGACGAGTTCGGGCCGCACGTAGTGAGCGACTGCGGCGTCGGCCGGAGGGATCTTCATCGTGAAGGGCGCTGCGTCGACGCTGAGCGGTGAGAGCTCGGCGAGGAGCTGGCGTCTCTCGCGCTCGTCGAACCCGGTCCCCACCTTGCCGACGTACTTCAAGCCGTCGCCCGAGGGGATGCCCAGCAACAACGCCCCGAGACTGCCTTGTCTCGAGCCCTTCCCCTCGGTCCATCCCCCGAGGACCACCTCCTGGGTGCGGATGTTCTTCACCTTGATCCAGTCGTCGCTGCGCTGACCGGGTCGGTACGGTGAGTTTCGCCTCTTGGCGACGACGCCTTCGAGCCCCCGCTCCTTGGCGGTGGCGAGCACTTTGGATCCCTCCCCGTGGGTGTATGCCCGCGGCGTCGCGAAGGAGTCCCCGGCGAGTTTGAGTGACTCGAGGAGTCGTCGCCGCTCGTCGTACGGCTCGGTCAAAAGGAGCCGGCCCTCGAGGTAGAGCAGATCGAACGCCAAGAACGAGGCGGCGAAATCGCGGGCGCGGGCCGTGATGCGTCGCTCGCCAGTCAGATGAAGACGCTGTTGCAGTCGACCGAAATCGGGACGACCCGCTTCGTCGAAGGCGACGATCTCGCCATCGAGGATCGCCGAGCGGGATCCGAGGAAGTCACCGACGGCTCGCAGTTCAGGAAACGACTCGGAGAGGTCCTTGTCGTTGCGACTCGTCGCTCGCACTCGGCCACCGTCGACGAAGACGATCGCCCGGACGCCGTCCCACTTGAACTCGAACGCCCAGCCTGTTTCGTCGGCCGGCAGCCGGCCGGCGAGCGCCAGCATCGGTTCGATGAACTTCGGCATCGCCTCGTAACCCGCAGCGGGTGGATCCATGCGGTGGATCATCCAGTTCTTCCCGCCGGTGGCAAAAAGGACGTAGCGGCCTTTCGCACGTCGACCGTGGAGGACGACCTTCACCTCCCGCTCGTCCCATTTCTCGATGTCGTAGGGTCCTCGGTCCCACAGGCTGACGGTTCCGGCTCCGTACTCGCCCTTCGGGATGTCGCCTTGGAACTCGGCGTACTCGATCGGGTGGTCCTCGACGTGCACCGCGAGATGGTTGGTCTTCGGATCGGTCGGGAGGCCCTTCGGGAGCGCCCACGAGACGAGGATGCCGTCGCGCTCAAGGCGGAAGTCCCAGTGGAGGGCGCGCGCATGATGCTCTTGAATCACGAAAAATGGTCGCTTTCGCTTCCCCCGAGTCGAGGGCGGCGGTGCATCACCCATCGGCTCCGGGGTACGCGACGCGTTCCGCTTTTTCTGGTACGTCTGCAGTTGACGCTTGGCGGTGCTCATCGGCGGCTCCTCATTGGAACCCGCCCTCTGGCCAGGCATGGTGTGTCTTCTGTCAGCATTACCCACGGCCGCCTGGCGCTTAACGCGGCGCGGAGACGATGCGCAACTTCGGCAGGCGATCCGGCCGGACGTAGCCTTCGTCGACGAAGTAGCGGACCGAACGCTCGATCGCTTCGCGTGCCGGTCGCGAGGTGTAGCCGAGTTCGGCGCGCGCCAGGGAGTCATCGAAGGCCATCGTCGTCGCCGCCATACGCGCGCCCTCGAGTGGGATTCGCGGCGCCCGACCTAGCAGGCGGCCCTCGACGAGTTCGGAGATCACCGCTGCGCCGAGTGCGAGTGTCCGTGGCACTTGAAAGCGTGGCGGCGGAAGCCCGCTTACTTCGGCGAGGGTGAAGAGCAGCGACCGCAGGGTGAGGTTCTCGCCACCGAGGAGGTAGCTGTGGCCGATGCCGCCGTGTTCCGCGGCGCGGAGGTGACCGCTGGCAACGTCGTCGACGTCGACGACGTTGAGGGTCGTGTCGTACCAGCCCGGCATGCGGCCGTTCAAGAAGTCGACGACGATGCGCCCCGTCGGCGTCGGCGCACGGTCACCCGGGCCGAGTGGGGTTGTAGGAAGGACGAGAACGACTGGGTCCCCTTTCGCACAGGCGCGCAGCGCCTCGTGTTCGGCGACGTACTTCGACTCCTTGTACCTGCCGAAGAGGTGATCGACGCGCGCGTAGGAATTCTCCGCCGCCGGCCCGCGCGCTCCCACCCCGTCGAGTCCGAGGACGCCCGCGGAGCTCGTGTACACGACGAGCTCACTGTTCGTGGTCCGCGCCGCTTCGAGCACGTGGCGCGTGCCCTCGACGTTGATCGCGTAGAAGTCCTCGGGGTTCTTCGTCCAAAAGCGGTAGAGCGCGGCGGTGTGGAAGACGACGCGCGCCCCTTTGATCGCGGCCGTCACGGCGTGTCGGTCGCGAATGTCGGCGCTGCGCCGGGTGACGTCGACACCGTCGAGGTTGACGTCATCGGCGCCCGGCTCGCAGACCGCGACGATGTCGACGCCCTTTGCCGAAAGCGCCCGCACGATCGCCGAACCGATGAATCCCGTGGCTCCCGTCACCGCGACCCGCGTGCCGGGCGAAAGGACCCCGCGCGACGCTTTGTTCACGCCAGGTTCGTCTCGCGAACCGAGGGATATGCTCCGCCTGACCTGGGAGGTTGCTGTGACTCCATCTGCGACATCATCCAAGATCCTCGAGCTCGAGAACTTCGTCGGCGGCAAGAAGGTGCCCGCGAAATCGGGCGAAACCTCCGACATCATCGACCCCTCGACGGGCGAGGTCTATGCGCGGGCGCCGCTTTCGGGCCAAGCCGACGTCGACGAGGCTTTCGAGTCGGCGAGGGAGGCGTTTCCCGGATGGCGCGACGCGACGCCGTCGGAGCGCAGCCTGGCGCTGTTGCGGATCGCCGACTCGATCGCAAGCCACGCCGAGGAACTCGTGCGGATCGAGGCGGAGAATACGGGCAAACCGATCGGGCTGACGCTTTCCGAAGAGGTCCCGCCGATGGTCGACCAGGTGCGCTTCTTCGCCGCCGCCGCGCGCACCCCCGAGGGCCGCTCGGCGGGCGAGTACATGGCGAACCACACGTCGTACATCCGCCGTGAACCGGTCGGTGTCTGCGCGGCGGTGACGCCCTGGAACTACCCGTCGATGATGGCGGTCTGGAAGTTCGCGCCGGCTCTCGCCGCTGGCAACACGATGGTGTTGAAGCCTTCGGACACAACCCCGGCATCGACCCTTTTTCTCGCCGAGCTGATGGCGGAGTACCTCCCGCCGGGAGTCTTCAACGTAGTTTGTGGCGATCGCGACACGGGTCGGCTGCTCGTTGCGCACCCGACGCCGCAGATGGTCTCGATCACTGGCTCCGTGCGGGCGGGCAAGGAGGTCGCCCTGGCGGCGGCCGACGGCTTGAAGCGCGTCCACCTCGAACTCGGCGGCAAGGCGCCGGTCGTCATCTTCGATGACGCCGACATTGAAGCGGCGGCATCCGGCGTGCAGATCGGTGGATACTTCAACGCTGGTCAGGACTGCACCGCGGCGACGCGAGTGCTCGCCGGAGGGCGCATCCACGACGAGTTCGTCGCGGCGCTCGTCGAAAGGGCGAAGGAAACAAAGACCGCCGGGCCGAACGACGAAGACGCTTTCTACGGCCCGCTGAACAACGCCAACCAGTTGGCGCGAGTCTCCGGCTTCTTCGAGCGCCTGCCGAGTCACGCCGAGGTGAGAATCGGGGGGACGCGGCTCGGTGATCGTGGATACTTCTTCTCGCCGACGGTTGTCGACAACCTCCAACAGGGCGACGAGATGATCCAGAGCGAGATCTTCGGCCCCGTCGTCACGGTCCAGCCCTTCAGCGACGAAGAGCAGGCGATCGCCTGGGCGAACGGCGTCGAGTACGGGTTGGCGGCGAGCGTCTGGACGAAGGACCACGGACGGGCGATGCGGATGACAAAGGC
>JBAVUF010000062.1:0-14621 GCA_049696635.1 Acidimicrobiales bacterium
GGATCAATCTGGGAAAAGTTGTCGAGGCCGCTCGCGCAGCGTTAGGCCTTCCGCCGGTGAACTGAGGCGGCTCTGCAGCGGACGCGGAAAACGGATTCGATCCACGATGTGCGCTGCCAGCTCTGCAAACGCTTCTCAGCCGGGCATCAGCTGATACGCGAACATCACGTTCCCGCTCCAACTGCCCGAGCCTACGGAAGTGACCTCCAGGTAATACGGGGAATTCTCAGGAAGGTTCATACCGCTTGCCCCGGCCGTGCAGGTACTAGATGAGGCGGGGACAGTGCACGATTCGTAAGACACGCCTCCCGACAAGATCTGGACCTGAATCGAGGCAGTCGAGCTCGTCGGAGTGGAGAGCTCCACTGACAAATCGACCGGTGTCAACACCTCATCTGGGAGCAGGGTCTCGACGTTGGCGGGCCCGTTGTTGATTCGCTGGCAAAGCCCTCGGGTGTCGCCCAAGTAAAAATGCTGGAAACGCCGTTGACTTGCCCGGTAAAAGTCGTCGAGACGTCCGGTCCTGTGGCGCCGGTCGACCCGTGCGGCCCGGTCACGCCCTGCGCCCCCGCCGATCCCTGTGTGCCGGCGAGCCCCCGTAGCCCCCGTGCACCGCGGGGACCCCTTTTCGTCGAGAGTGGGATATGGATGGTCCTCAGCCCTGCTGCACATCCGGTGCCCGAGGCAAGCACGAGCGAGCCTTTTGCGTTTACACAAGCGAGCGCTGAGGTCGGAACTTTCGACTGGTGCACGGTGGCTCCGACTGTGGCCCCACTTGCAACCGCGACTACGAGTACACCGACCACTACCAGGGAACGCCGGAATAGGCGTGTACGCATTTGCCCTCCTTCCTTCGAGTAGCTCATAGCATGCCTCGCAGAGCGATCTTTTTCTGGGTAACGGGGCGATCGCGAATACTTGAACTCAATTACGCATGTCGTGAAGGGCGCGCAGTGCTGGTTCGAAACATCGGGCCAGCTGAGTGTTTTGATGTGCTATCGGGTTCCCGAACCGTTGATACTCGTGATCGTCGTTCCCAAATCGTTCGATCAGCAGCGAGTCCTCCGCGGTTTCCCGCACCCATCTCCTCGGCAACCGGTACATGAAGCCTCGATTCGAGGCAAACAAAGTTGAACTGACCGAACGAGTCGCCGCGTGGCCGGCGACACATCCCATCTGAGCTGACACGTACCCAGATCGCTGAGTTGGTGAAACGCCAGACAGCACTCGCGGTTAATCGAACCCATTACGCCGGTTCGCTGAGCTAGTGGACCTTCCACTCACCGAAGTTCTCGCCGAATCCGGGCGCCCATTCGACGACCGAGACCGATAAGCCGGTTGGGACTTGGAAGACGACGCAACCAGTCACGGATTGGCCGTTCGCGAGTTGGTATTCCCCACTGTTGAAGTTCGTGCACTCGCTCACGGAATCGAAGTCGGCAGTGTACGTCTGGTCATTGGAGGCGACGATTGAGGCGTCACTGTTGGCGTCGTCTGAAATCTGATTCTTTCCGGTATCTGTGATCTTGAACACGATGGCAACGAATCGGTCACCGGCGTTGGGCGTCGTGAACTGATCGGCACCCTGGGCCGGATCAATGATGTTGACAGCTTGAACCTGATAGGGGTTGCCGTTCTCGTCCTTGAACGAGAGAACAGAGCCAGTGGAGGCACCAGAAGACGAGCTCTTCGGCTTCGCTTTCAGATCGCCGTTCAGTGCTGCGATCACTGAAGCTTGTGCCGATTCAGCCGACTTGAGCTTGGCCTCCCAACTCGATATCGAGGAATGCGCACCGAGCTTCTTGAAGGCATTGAGGTCCGTCTGCACGGCGCTCTCACGAGCGATCAGCGTGCTTACGTCGGTGCCCGTTTTGGTAGGGAGAGACCCCTTTGTGACCTTGGCGACGGCAGCTGTTGCGATCGATGCGAACACCAAGGTGCTTAGCAGCGCGAGACCAAGGAAGCGAGCCGATTTCATCGGACCCTCCTGTCCATTTGGTTGGTTAACGATACGACTGTTCGTTGCTGTACAGCTACAAGACCGCAGCAAACGTCGAGCCTTCATCGATTCCGATTAAACCGAGTTGACATATCTGGACAACTAATGGGTGTTAGCCGGCGTCCCTTGAGCGTCTAGGACCAGCACTGGCGTCGCCTGTTCGGGTGCGGGGGCTGCACGGCGGGATCAGATATCAGGCGCAAGCCGGCAGGTACGAAGTGTCGTTAGGCAACGCGGACGGCCGTGATGCCAGTCGTGGTCGCGGTCGTCACGTTGATGCCGTACGGCCCCGCGCTCAACGCTCCGTTGGAAGAGGCTCCCTGGAGGTACACGGTCGTCGTGGACCCGAGCGTTTCAACGTAGGCCATTTCCACCGAGCCGTAGGAGGAGGTTCCAGAAAGTCCGGCCTCGGGGAGACCTACCTGTTTGGCTACGTAAAGCCCGGTTGCGCTGGCGCTGTTGGGGCCGATCCAGATGTCCCCCTGAGAGGCATGGTTTGTGTCGGGATTGAAGCACGATGCACCGGCCAGAATCAGCCATGTGCCGGCGCCCAGAGACACGCTGGTGATGTTGGTCGCCGAGGTCCCGAGCGACACCGCTCCCGAGCCGGACGTGATGTAGGACTGGACCGTTGTCAGGTCGACAGCCGGGACCATCGGTGCCGCAGCGAACCCGGTGATCCCGTAACCATTGGTGGGTGTCTCCCATTCGGGAGCTGAGCCGCTGGACTGCAGAACCTGAGTTGACGATCCGATCGCAAGTCTCGCGAGCGAGTTCGCACTCGATGCGTAAAGCATGTCGCCTGTCGTGGAGAGAGTGCTTGTTGCCGACGCGGCCCATTCCGGATCGGTCCCGTTGCTCAGCAGTTGCTGGTTCGCTGAACCAACCGAAAGCTTCGCCGGTAGCGCGCCGGTCCCTTTGCCGTAGAACAGCGAACCCTCGGCCCCATTGCCCATGAGGTTCGTGAGCTGGTTGGCCTCGTCGAGGTCGACAGCGCCACCGCATAGCGACACCGTGGCGCTGGCATTGTGCGTCGTTGCCGAGGTGCCGTCGTACCCGCGCCCACTCGAGGAGACAGTGACTGTGGTGCTTGAGTTCGACGCGCAGAGGATCTTCTCTTCACTGGACGTTCCCCGGTCGATGACCACGATGAAGCTGCTGCCTGGTGAGCCGGGCCAGCCGGTCGCCGAGTTGACGGAGAACGATGTGTCGCTGGCCGACATCGCATTGGCCAGGGTCGTTGTCGTCCCGCCTCCCGCGAAATATCTGCGCTGAAAGGCCGTAGTCATACAGTCGACTCTTCCGATTCGGGCTCCGCCAGCTCTTCCGGCCCGGACTCCGCCGGGTCATCGGTGGTTTGATCGGCGCCGAAGAAAGGCTCGCCGAATGGAGATGTCACGCCCACAATTTGGTTCCTCCGTGGCCACTGAAAAGTACTGGTCAACTGACAAGTCTACGGGGTAGACTTGTCATGTGTCCAGTATGTCGACTACCCTGTCCCTCGTGCATCACCTAGTCGGAGTCGAAGAGATCCGCGAGCTCCTGCCCTCGAGCCGGTCAGACGACGGCCTCGTGGTGCGCCAGCGCGTCGACCAGCTCACCCGCAAGTCCGACTTCCCGCGCCCCGTCGTGGTCCTTCACTCCGGGCGCGTTTGGCGTCGTATAGAGGTTGAGAGGTGGCTGAGGAGGAAGGGCTACCCGATCGAACTGGAGGGGCGATGAGACGAGTCTTAGTCACCGTGGCCTTCGCGTCTGCCCTCATCGGGGGGGCAGGGGTCGTAGCCGGCGGTGGCGTGGCGGGGGCCAGTCCCCACCCGAACTATCCGCTTGGACACGCATCGGCATGCCGATCTGGCTATGCCAAGCGAGCACGCTGGCATTGGGTCACCGTCGATGGACTCCGCGTAAAGAGGCGCTACATCGAGTGCGTCTGGCGTCCAGAGTCAGCGTCGACGGGATCGAGTCCGGGCACGTCGGTAAGCGGTCCCACGGTCTCGCCGCTGTTGGCGCCGAGTGCCGCTGTCGTTGACAACACCGAATATTGCCCCGGTATCGACACAGCGCAGCAGGAGTGCGTTGAGTTCGCCGTCGAAGTGGCGTTCCCGAACGCCCCCATTGCCTCTGCCTCGGTAGATTCAGTCGGCACCGTCACGATCAACTGGTACTCGCCCAGCGGAGAGACGTACACGTCGGTCGGTTGGGACCACGGTTATCCAGTCATCGCTTACGTGTACGGCACCGTTGCCATCGGGATCTCGTCATTCGACGTCCAGTATTCGGGGGCGACCTACGTGGATTACAGCGGCGATACCGTGACAATTGAGCCTGCTTCGACCACCTTCTATCTCGATTAACCGAGGACTGGACCCCCACCCCAGCCTCTCGTCACGGTCGCCGTGTTGACGTATGTCGCGGGGGACTACGAGATGCCGGCGATTTCGGGAACTCCCCAGGGTCGATCAACGAAATTCCCCAGGTGACCACGCGGTGAGGCGAGGCTGAGATTACTTCTTCGTCGTCGGCGTCACCCCCTTGCGGAGAGCTTCTGATCGCGCCCGGTGTGAACGCATCCGGTAGCTCTCGCCGTCGATGTTGAAGACGACACTTCGATGGAGCAACCGATCGAGCATCGCGGCGGCGACCATCGGATCGTCGAAGATCTTCCCCCAGGAGCTCACGCCCAAGTTCGTCGTCATCACGATCGAGCTCTTCAAATAGCGTTGGGTGATCACCTGGAAGAGCGCCGCCGCGGCCTCCGCTTGCAGCGGCAGGTAACCGACCTCGTCGATGACCAACAGTCGCGGTCCCGCGAAGAAGCGCATCGTCGTCGCCCACCTTCCCTCGAGCGCTGCCCGGTGGCAGCGGGCGACGAGATCGGCGGCGGTTGTGTAGTAGGTCCGATAGCCGGCTTCGATAGACGCGCGGGCGAGGCCGACGGCGAGCATCGTCTTGCCGACACCGGGCGGCCCGATCAACAACACGTTCGTCGCGTCGTCGAGGAACCGCAGTGTTCCGAGCTCGCTGACGAGCTTTTTGTCGACAGACGGTTGCGCGGAGAAGTCGAAGTCCCCCAACCGCCACGGAGACGGGAGCGACGCGAAGCGCTCGAGCCCGGCCCGCCGGCGGGTCTCGGTCGCCGTCACCTCGATGTCGAGCAGGCGGCGCAGGAACTCGGTGTGCCCGAGATCGTTCGTCCTCGCGTGGTCGAGCTCGGCAGGCAACGCCTCGGCCGCGGCGGAAAGGCGCAGATAGGAAAGGTGGGCGCGCAGCTCTTGATAGATCGACTGCTCGCTCATCGGGCACCTGCCGCGATCTCCGCGTAGAGATCGAGGTCGACGGTGACGTCGCGTCCGATCGGGCCAAGGAGCTTCGCCGCTTCTCTCAGTGCCGCATCGCCCGGTGGTCGGTTCGCTTTCTTGTCACAGGGGCGAGCGGTCGTGAACGCCGAGAGCACGGCGGCTTCGAGCGCAGCTTTGTGATCGACCGATCGCACGAGCGCGCCCGATCCGTCGGGGGCACACCGGTGAGTGACAAGGATCGAGCCCGATGGAGCGACGATGTCGATCGTCGCCTGTCCGAGACTTTGGCGGACGAGAAGGGTCGTCGCGACGAGTCCTGGCGGCACCGAGTAGCGGTTGCCGCGAAAGGCGACGGTCGCGTTGTCGGCGACGACGCGCTCGAGCTCGATCGTGGCCGGGAACGGCGCTTTCGGAAGCGCGAGGAGCGGCTCGTCGTCGGCGAGCATGCGCACCGTCGTGCGCTTTCCGTCGCCGGAGCGCCTCTCACGCTCTTCACCGGTCGACGAGCAGAACGCATCGAGGGAGCGTTGAGCGTCCTCCGGGTTCTTCGCCGTCATCGTTCGCCACCACCGCCCAGAGACGAAGCGCACCGAGGACTCGACCGCGCCCTTGCGGTTGCCGCGCCGCGGTGGGCACGGCTCGACGACCGCCCCGTAGTGCTTGGCGACCGGAGCGAAGGAGGCCTGGACGTCGCGGGTTCCCGGCACGATCACCGTCGAAAGCCGGTCGGTGCGCCAGACGCGCGGCGTGCCCCCGAGACGTCGGAGCACCTCGTCGATCGCTCCGACGAGATGGGCCTGGTCCATCTTCTCTGCGAGCACGCCGCGGACCCGACCCGAATGCGGGAGCGTGCCGAGGAGCACATAGGCGGTCCCTCCCCAGGGGGCGTTGCGACGTTCGAACCAGTCCCACTGGATCTCCTCGCCAGGTGGATGGTCGATCTCGATCGTGTCCCTGCCTTTCGCGCCGTGACAGGCCTCGCAGTGTGGACGAAGCCCGGCGACGCGAATCTGGCGGACGAAGCTCGGATAGCTGAGCGGGTAGCCGAGCCGTCGCACCTCGTCATGGAGCGCCGAGCCCCAGACGTGCGGGTCGTCGGTGAAGCGTGCCTCGAGGTAGTCGACGAACGGCGCGAGCGGGTCCGGGCGTGATCTCGCGCGGACACCTGGGACCCGCTTCCCGGCGAGATAGGCCCGGACGGTCTTGCGGTCGCGCTCGAGGTGGCGGGCGATCGCGGAGATCGTCCAGCCGCGTTGGCGCAGTGCATGTGCTTCCACGTCTTCCCCATGTGTGAGCATGCGGAGCGGGTCCCCCTTCGGGCTGGATGGCTTCGTCGCCGCCAGCTTCGAAGGGGGCCCACCACCGCGGGTGGATGGTTCAGCTCACCGGCGCGGGGTGGGGAATTTCATTGATCGCGAGTGGGGAAGTTCAAAAATCGCGGGCATACTCGCGCGAATACGGCTTGCCGTCGGCAGCGGGAGGCCGTACGCGGCCGACGAGGCCCGAGACGACGGCGATCGTGATCACGTACGGCGCCATCGACAAGAAGGGCGCGGGTATCCCGACGTTGAGCACCGCCAGCTCGCTCTGCAGCGACTCCGCAAAGCCGAAGAGGAGCGCCGCGCCGAGCGCGCCGTAGGGACGCCAGCGCCCGAAGATCATCGCCGCCAGCGCCACGAAGCCGAGCCCCGAGGTCATGTCGGTGGTGAACTCGCCGATCGAGCCGATCGTGAAGTAGGCGCCGCCGATGCCGGCGAGGGCGCCGCCCATGATCACGTTGGAATACCGAGTCCGGATGACGTGAAGTCCGACCGTTTCCGCCGCCCGCGGGTGCTCGCCGACCGAGCGGACCCGCAGGCCCCAGCGAGTCCTGAACAGGGCGACGTTGACGGTGACGAGGAGGATCGCGGCCAGGTAGACGAAGAAGTTCTGGGCGAAAAGAACCGGACCGACGATCGGGATCTTCGAGACCAGCGGGATCTTCCACGCCGAGAAGGTGATACCAGTGTTGAGGGTGGTCTGGTAGGGCGTGAGCACCTCATATAGGAGGTAGTTGGTAAGACCCAGCGCGAACGCGTCGATCACCACGCCGATGATGATCTGGTCGGCGCCGTAGCGCAGTGCGAGGAAGGCGAGCAGCCAGCCGAACATCGCACCGGCACCGGCGCCGCACAGCACACCGAGCCACAGGTCGCCGGTCCAGGAGCCGATCATCGCCCCGAGAAAGGCGCCGGCGAGAAACTGGCCCTCGATGGCGATGTTGATGACGCCGGACCGCTCGCACATGATTCCCGACAGCGAGCCGAAGATGAGTGGCGTCCCGCCGATCAGCGTCCCGGCGAGCACGGAAACGAAGTTGAGCGTTGCCCCCCGCGACGCCCAGGTGAGGAACGACCACAGGAAGACCATCGTGCCGACCGAGAAGATCGCGTAGGTGCCGCGGCTGCGGCGCCACGTGAAGAGCAGCGCGCCGAGGCCGGCACAGACGATCGCGAGGATGATCGATACCCACCGCACGTCCATCGTGACGGGCGAGACGTTGACCGCCGGCGATGCCGTGAGGATGAAGGTCGAGTGCAGGTTGCCGTCGACGTTGACGCCGAACGCCCAGAACATGGTGACTGCCAGCAGCCCAAGGAAGATCCCCATGCCGTGCCGGCGGCCGGCGGGGACGAGTCGGGCCTCGACAGGGGCCAGATCGGCGGGAGTGACGCTGATCGCGCTCACGTCGTCCAACCCTTCGTGGCGATGCGGGCTTGACCTCCTCGCGCCTCACGCAGTCGGAACACTTCGCGCACAAGCGCTGGCGTGGCCACCATGAAGACGATCACCGCCTGGATCACGGTCGTGAGGTCGATCGGGATGCCGGTAACCGCTTGCATGTTGCGCCCGCCCGAGATGAGCGAGGCGAAGAGCAACGAGCCGAGGACGATGCCGCCGGGGCTGTTTCGACCCAAGAGCGCCACCGTGATCGCGTTGAACCCCGTGTTACCGCCGTAGCCCGAGGAGAGGAAGAAGTCGGTGCCCGAGAGCGTCGCCATGCCGGCCATGCCGATGAGCGCTCCGGAGATCGTGAGCACGAGGACGGTGATGAGCCGCGCATCCATGCCTGCCGTCTTGCCCGCGTCCGGGTTGAGGCCGATCACCTTGAACGAGAAGCCGAGCCGGCTCCTTCGCATCAGCCACCAGACGACGAGCGCCATGGCGAGAGCCACGATCAACGAAAGGTTCACCCGCAGCGTGTTGCCGAACAAGTGAGGCATCCGAGCCGTGGGGGGCATCGTCTTCGAGATCGCGTTCGACTGGCCCGGCTGCTGGAAGGGGGAGACGGTGAGCAGCCAGTCGAGAAGATCGAGGAAGACGTAGTTGAGCATGATGGTCGTGATGACCTCATGGGCACCGGTCGTCGCTTTGAGGATGCCGGGAATGAAACCTGCCGCGGCCCCGCCGACTGCGCCGGCGACGATCACGAGCGGGATGTGAAGGCCGATCGGTGCCTTGATCTCCGTGCCGACCCAGAGGGCGGCCACCGCGCCGGCGATCAGCTGCCCCTGACCGCCGATGTTGAAAACTCCGGTGGAAAATCCGAGCCCCACCCCGAGCCCGGCGAGCATGAGAGGGGTGGCGGCGACGAGCGTCTCCGAGATCGGATTGAAGGCTTGTGTGAGACCCTGTGCGTGGGGATTGAAGATCGAGCCCTCGAGCAGCGCCGAGTAGGCCGCCGCGACGGTCGACCAGCTCTCGCCGAACGCGTGTCCGGGATTGCGCCCGATGTGCCCCCACGCCTGCAGCACTGCCGGGTTCGTGCAGACGATCAACAGCGCCCCGAGCACCAGCGCCGCAAAAATCGCGCAGACGGTGACGACGAACGCGTTGGCCTCGCTGAGCCGGCGCAGCAGGTCGACGACCCGCGAACCCCGCCCCGCCCCGATCGGCTCGCCCGACCGCTCCGGTCCCGCAGACACGTCCGACCGATCGAGGTCGACGGTCCCCGTCTCGCCTTTCATGAGACCGCGCTTACGCTCCCGCCGGGGCGGCAAACGCTGCCCCGGCGTCGCCGGCCGGCGCGGCGTCCCCAGAGATGCCGGCCATCATGAGGCCGATCCGCTCCCGACTGACGCTCGGATCGACGACGCCCATGATCCGACCCCTGTACATGACGGCGATGCGGTCGCCGAGGGCGAGCACCTCGTCGAGCTCGGACGAGACGATGAGGACCGCCGTGCCCTGGTCACGCTCGGCGACGATCCGCCTGTGGACGTACTCGATCGAGCCGACGTCGAGGCCACGGGTCGGCTGCGACGCCACGACCAACTTGACGGGCCTGCCGAGCTCACGCGCGAGCACGACCTTTTGTTGGTTGCCGCCCGAGAGCGACGAGACGGGCTCGTCGACCGAGCTGGCGCGGATGTCGAATTCCCGAACTCGCCGTTCCGCGTTCTCCTTGACCGCGCCGAGATGCCGCGATGCCCGACCGGCGTACGGGGGATCTCCGTATATGTCGAGCACGAGGTTGTCCGCCAGCTGCATCGGCAACACGAGGGCGTCCTTCTGCCGGTCCTCGGGAACGTGGGCCACCCCGGCGTGGAGGCGCTGGCGTGGCGTGGCATGCGTCAGATCCTCACCGGCGACGACGACGCTGCCGCGCAGGGTGTGGCGCAGGCCAGTTATCGCCTCCACCAGTTCTGTCTGACCGTTCCCCTGCACGCCAGCCAGGGCGACGATCTCCCCGGCGCGCACCTCGAGGTCGACGCCGTCGACGGCGATCAGATCGCGGTCGTCGGCGACGGTGAGATCACTCAGCTGGAGCACGACGTCGCCCGGAACGGCGGGGCCCTTCGTCACCGTGAGCTCGACAGACCGGCCGACCATCATCGAGGCGAGCTGCTGCTCGCTCGACTCGGTGGGCGTCGTGGTACCGACGACCTTGCCGAGCCGCATTACCGTCACCCGGTCGGCGATCTCCCGCACCTCCTTGAGCTTGTGGCTGATGAACAGGATCGAGCGCCCAGTTGCTGCGAGCGAGCGCATGATGCGGAAGAGGGCCTCGGTCTCCTGCGGCGTCAGCACCGACGTCGGCTCGTCAAGGATGAGCACTTGGGCGTCGCGCTCGAGGGACTTCAGGATCTCAACTCGTTGCTGGACACCAACCGGAATGTCCTCGACGACCGCGTCCGGGTCCACCTCGAGGCCGTACTCCACCGACAGGTGGCGGATGTTCGCGGCGGCCTTGCGGCGGTCGTAGAAGACCCTGCCCTTCGTCGGCTCGTGACCGAGCACGACGTTCTCGGCCACGGTGAACACAGGAACCAGCATGAAATGCTGGTGGACCATGCCGATCCCGGCGCGCACGGCGTCGCCGGGGTCCGAAATCCTGACTGTCTCGCCGCCGATGCGGATCTCCCCGCTGTCCGGCCGCAGCATGCCGAAGAGCACGTTCATCAGCGTCGTCTTGCCGGCTCCGTTCTCGCCGAGGAGGCCGTGGATCTCGCCCTCCTCAACGGTCAGGCTCACCTCGTCGTTCGCGACGAGCTGGCCGAAGCGCTTTGTGATGTCGATGAGCTCGAGCTTCATCGGGCGCCTTCTGCCTTTAGACGAGGAACCGGGCCGGTCGGCGACCGGCCCGGTTCTGTTGCGTCACCAAAGCCATACCGGACCTGCTGGGCCATTGGCGACAGACTGGTCCGCTACCGGCTCTGTATCAGCTGAGGTGGTTCGTCACCCCGAGCAGACGGCGGAGAGAGACGAGGCGGGCGTTGCCGCCGCCGCCGGGTAGCTGCACGGATTCACCGAGATCTTGCCGCTCTCGATGCCGGTCTTGATGGTGGCGAGCTTGGACGTCACGCTCGTCGGGATCTTGCTGGCGAAGTCGTGGTACGGAGCCAAGGCGACGCCGCCGTTGGCGAGGGTGCCCGTGTAGAAACCGCCCTTGAAGGTGCCTTTGGCCGCGGCCAGCACCGCGGTCTCGACCGAGGGCACGATGCCCTTCTCGACGCTCGTTATGAAGTACTGGCAGCCGGGCGCGTCCGACACGCAGCCATCGGTGTCGACCCACTCCATCTCGACCGAGCCTGGGCTGGTGGAGTCAGCCGACTTGATCGCCGCCACAGCCCCGAGGCCGACGCCGCCCGCCACAGAGAAGATCACGCTCGCGCCCTGGCCGATGAGGGTGCCCGTGTCGGTCTTGCCGAGGCCGTCGTCGGTGAAGTTGTTGGTGAACAGCCCTGTGCCGGTGTAGTTGTCGGCAGTCCGGCCCTTGGAGGTCGGATACCAGCCGTACACCTTCACCGACTTGTGATTCAGCTGGTCGTAGTAGCGCACACCCGCCACCCAGCCGTCCATGTAGATGGTGACTGTCGGAATGTTCATGCCACCGAACTCGCCCACTGCGCCGCCAGGCGCGATCTTGTTCGACTTGGCCTCCGCGGCCGCGAGGTAGCCGCCAAGGAAGGCGTCCTCGTTCGTCTCATAGGCGAGGTTATCGATGTTCTTCAGCGACTTCTCTGTGGCGCTGAAGCCGGGGCAACCCGCTGCGGTTCCGCCCGGGCAGTCGACGATCGCGAAGGGCACCTTCGGGTGCGCCTTGGCGGCGGTCTGGGTGGCCGCGGCCATGTCGAAACCGACGGTGATGATGATGCCGCAGTGCTCGCTCAAGAAGGAGTCGATGTTCGGCGTGTAGTCGCTCGTCGAGCTCGACGAGAGGAACTTGGGCACGATGTTGTGGTCGACGGCGACAGCGGCCTTCAACCCGTTGTAGGCCGAGGCGTTGAACGACTTGTCGTTGATGCCGCCGGTGTCTGTGACTTCACAAGCGAGGAACTTGCCGCTGCTCTTGGCGGTGACTGCCGCCGTTGCCGCCTTCGTTGTGGCCGCCGAGGCGTTCGGTGAGCCGTAGGCGGCGAACGTGAGCGCGGCGACGAACGCCAACCCCAGGCTTCCCGCCCTGGTGAGCTTCCTGCGTGTCACTTCCATGATGTTCAGGGACCCCCAATCGGATCGAGCCGTGCAGTAATGCCGCTCAAGAAATTGTGTTACCGGGTCCGTAACGTAGCTGTTACCTCTCGCCCGCGCTAAGCGACCCTGGGCAAATGCTGAGGAGCACGGCGGGCCGGCCCGGCGGCACGACGCCTGTAGCGAGATTCAGCCGATGCGGCGCTCGCGCCCCGAGTCCGGTACGTGCCGGACTCGGGGCGCGCCCCCCAGAATCGCTAGCTCACCGCCGGGTACGAGTTCGGATCGACCGAGATCTTCCCAGCAATAATCCGTTGCTTCAGGGTCTGGATCTTTTTCTGCAGCGAAGCCGGAACGACATTCGCGTAGTCATGGTACGGAGAAAGAGAGACGCCATTGTTCGCCAGCGTGCCGACGTAGTTTCCGCCCTTGAATTTACCTGAAGCGGCAAGCAGCACCGCGTGCGACACCGAGGCAACGATGCCCTTTGTGACGCTCGTGATGAACAGCGGGCAGTACGATGGATGAGAGACGCAACCGTCGGTGTCCACCCATTCCATCGTCACGCCTCTGTTCTCCCTCACCGATTCGGCAGCCCCAAGGCCGACCACGCTGCCGGCGACTGGGAAGATGACGTCGGCACCAAGTTGGATCTCTGACAGCGCGTCGGTGCGCCCGTCGGCCTGGTTCGTCAACGAAAAGGTGAATAGGCCCGAGCCGGCGAGACTGGTTTTCGCGCGTCCGGGCCTCGGGGTCCATCCCAACACGACAACGTGCTTGTGATTGAGCTGATCGAAGTAACGAACGCCCGCAACCCAGCCGTCCATGTAGATCGTCATCGCCGGGACGTTCTCACCGCCGAAAGTTCCGACCTTGCCGGTCTTGCTCATTGCTGCGGCAAGATAGCCGCCCAGGAACGCGACCTGGTTCGTCTTGTACGAAAGAGCGAGCACGTTCTTTATGGCCGGCTCGTACTCGCTGTCGACGATCGCGAAGTCCTGCGTCGAGTACATCGCCGCCGCCTGCCGCGTCGCGGCGGCCATCTGGGAACCGACCGTGACGATGATGCCGCACTTACGCCCGATGAAGGTCGTGATATTTCGCACGTAGTCGCTCTTCGAGGGCGACTGCAGATTCTCGATCTTCATCAACGGGTCGGCGGTCTGCGCGGCTTGCAAGCCGTCCCACGCCGATGCATTGAACGAGCGGTCGTTGATGCCGCCGGTGTTGGTGACCTCACACGCGAGGAAGCTTGGCTTGTAGCCGTGGCTCGTCGGTTCGGTCATCCGACGCGAACGAGTCGCCGCCGAGGCAACGCCAACCGAGATCGCGACCGTGGCTAGCAGCACTGCCGCAAAAGCGAGAAGCCCCCGGGCCGAACACCACCGGCGGGTACCCACCGCGAGGCGCGGGTCGCGCTGGCAAATGGGATCCATCACCTCCCCTTGGCAGTGATATCGAGTCGGGCAGCCAACCGGCGCATAAATGGGAACTCGCCCGCGGCCGCTCCCCGTCGTTGACAGCGAATCGCGTCCCGAATTGCTACGGGCACGTTACTACCGTCCTCAAATTTGTCACTAGACACGCTTCGCCGACCCCAGTCGTGATGGCGCCGCGTTCGGCATCCGAGTCGGCCGCGCGGCGCCGCAGATAGCCTCTGACCTCGTGGTCGATCACATCCTTTTAGACGTGATCGCGGCGATCAGGGACGGCCTCGAAGGGGCCCTCCTCGAACAGCAGGCAGTCGAGGAGAGATTTCAGGTCGATGTCTTTCTCGGCGACGTGAGCTTCGAGACCTCGTACTCGCTCCCCGGCGAAGGGCGCCCGCCCCGGGTGCGCGCCGACCTCGCACTCGAATGGCCGACCTGGAGCCAGAGCGCCTACCGCTCATGGTCGATCGGCGAATCGCTGCCGATGCCGCCTGAGATCTCGATCGAGGTGACCCTGCGGCTGCAACGACTCGCCGCCGCACCGGACAAAACCCTCGTTCTTTCCGCCCTCGGTGACGACGCGCCGGTGATCGACTCCGAGCCGCTGTTGCGTGGCGCGCTCAGCCTGGAGGAGCGCACCGAGGGCGGCGACACGACGCCTGCCTACGCGCTCGACGTCCCGTACCACGGCAGCTTCAAGCTGGGTGAGCCGTACCTCGAAGAGCCTGACCGCCTCGACGAGGAACTCGCACCCCTCGGGCGATGGATCGCCTCGGCGCTCGTCCGACTCGCCGACGTCGACTTGCCGTTCCTGCCGGCCGAAGAGGGCGGTCCTTCCCGCTAAAGCTGGGCGACCACGGGCTCAGATGAGCGTCCGTGCCCTGGCGAGTTCGGCGAGCGAAGTCTCCGGGCGCGCGCCGACGTGGGTGATCACCTCTGCGG
>JBAVUF010000063.1:0-3423 GCA_049696635.1 Acidimicrobiales bacterium
CATCGGGTTCGGCGCCTTCGCCGTGCTGTTCATCGCGCTCGTCGTCTTCGTCATCAGATTCACCCGCTCGTTGAGCCGGCGCGCCCCGAAGAAGTAGCCACCGTCTCACCACGGTGAGCCGCGCAGAACTCACCGAATTGGAGTGCGTGTTGGGCGGTCGCTCGGACTTCAGTGGATGATCTTTGAAAGCGAGAGCGCCAAGGGAACGATCCCTATCCGCGTACCCGCTAGGCGGCCTTTCCGCCACGGCGGCTCTCGCTGATCACCCCGCCGACCGCGGTCACGAGCACCGCGCCACCGAACACGCCGCTCCAGAGGCCGAATACAAACGCGAGCGCGATCATTAAGAAGCCGAAGCCGAGCACGAACGGCCACACGCTCGAGCTCGGGAACGAACCGACGACGCCCGCCCCGTCCGACTGAACCGCGTTTGGGTTGTCCTCGGCGCGCGGCGTCATCCGTCGCGACCACCACAGGTAGTACGAGCCGGGGACAAGCCCGAGCAGCCCGACGGCGACGAGCATCACTGTGCCTCCGCCTGTCGTCTCTCGGTAGACATCGGCGAGTCCCACCCCCCAGAACACGAGCGCGACGACGAGCCCGAAGATGGCGATCAGCAAGAGAAAGTGCGCTTCGCTCCTCACGTCGCACCTCGCTCGCCGTTCCCGTGCGGTGCCGCCGCGTCGACAATCGCCGCCGCTTCGGAAAGGACCGGATCGCGGGTGCGGCGGCCATGCGGCAGCGAGGTGTGCTCAGGATGGTTGTAGTCCCAGACCGGGCGCTCCGAACGGATCGGCGGGATGAACTCGAAGTTGTGGTGTGGCGGTGGCGAGGAGGTCGCCCACTCCAACGTCTGCGCATCCCACGGATTCCCCGATGCACGCACCGGACGACGCCAGGACACGTAGAAGTTCACGAGCATGATGGCGACCGCGATGAACAGCAGGTACGCGCCACCGGTCGAAACCCGGTTCAGCGTCGTCCACCCGCGATCCGGCGAGTACTCGGCGGTCCTTCGGACCATGCCGTGCAGCCCGAGCAGGTACTGCGGCATGAACGTCACCCAGAACCCGATGAACATGAACCAGAAGCTCGCTTTTCCGAGCCTCTCGTTCATCATCCGGCCGGTGATCTTTGGGTACCAGTAGTAGACACCCGCGAATCCGCCGAACACCGCGGAGCCGAACAGCACCTCGTGGAAGTGCGCGACAACGAAATACGTGTCGTGCGTCGCGAAGTCGATCGGCGGCGACGCGAGGAAGATCCCGGTGACGCCGCCGAATAAGAAGACTATGAGGAATCCGACGGCGAAAAGCATCGCAGAATCGAAGACGAGCTTGCCGCGCCACATCGTCCCGATCCAGGCGAAGAACTTCACGCCAGTCGGCACCGCGATGAGGTACGACATCAGCGAGAAGAACGGCAACAACACGACGCCGGTTGTGAACATGTGGTGTGCCCAGACACTCGTAGACAACGCGCCGATCGAGATCGTGGCGAAGACCAACCCCCGGTAGCCGAAGACTGGTTTGCGTGAGAACGTCGCGAGGACGTCCGTCACGATCCCGAAGTAGGGCAAAGCGAGGATATAGACCTCCGGATGCCCGAAGAACCAGAACAGGTTCTGCCACAACACCGGCACACCGCCGCCCTGGACCGAAAAGATGTGCGCGCCGATGTTCCGGTCGCACCACAACATGATGAGCGCCGCGGTCAGGACCGGGAACGCGACCAGGATGAGGATCGCGGTGACGACCATGTTCCAGGTGAAGATCGGCACCCGGAACATCGTCATTCCGGGCGCGCGTAAGTAGAAGACCGTGGTGATGATGTTCACGCCGGTGAAGATCGCCGAAAAACCGGTGAGCACGAGCGCGACGATCCACATGTCCGGTCCGGCTCCGGGCGAGTTCACCGAGTTCGACAACGGCGCGTACGCCACCCACCCGAAGTCCGCCGCGCCGCCCACGGTCAAGAACCCGCCGATCATCGTCAAGCCGCCGCCGAGGTACAGCCAGTAGCTCAACGCGTTGAGGCGCGGGAAGGCCATGTCGGGCGCGCCGACTTGCAACGGCACGATGTAGTTCGCAAGGCCACCGAACGCGAACGGCCCGGCGAACAGGTAGAGCATCAATGAGCCGTGCATCGTGAACAGCTCGTTGTAGGTGTGCTGGCTGACGATCGTGCTGTCGGGAGAGGTGAGCTGCGTGCGCATGATCATCGCCATCGAGCCCGCCATCAAAAAGAACAGGAACGAGGTGATGAGGTAGCTCTTTCCGATCACTTTGTGGTCGGTCGAGGTGATCCACTTCATGATCCCCGTCGGGCCGTGTTCGGGCTCGTGCGGCTCGGGAGTCGCGACCTGGGGCCGCTCAGCGACGAGGGTCATGACGCCGTCGCTTGCGCGGCTTGCGTCGTCTGCTCGTGGCTGATCCAGCTCGCGAAGGCGCCCTTCGAGACGACGCGCACGCTGAACAACATCTCGGAGTGGTAAAGACCGCAGTACGTGTTGCACTGCGCGTCGTACACCCCGATCCGCGTCGGGGTGAACTCGAAGCGGTTCGTGAATCCGGGCAGCGCCATGCGATCAAAGTTGAACTGCGGCACGTAGAAGCTGTGCACGACGTCGTTCGAGGTTAGGACGATCTTCGTGCGCTCGCCGAGCGGCAGGACGAGCTGGGGATATTGGCTCGACTTCGGGTTCCCTGCGAGCAACTTCGGCTCGGCGGCGGTGCGGATGACGACGTGCTGGGGGACGTTGTGGCCGTTCGCGTACGTGAACTGCCAGCCCCAGCGGAACGCGAGCACGTGGACCGTCTCGGCGGCAGGCGGAACCGCGTCAATCTCGTTCTCGGTGACCACGGTGAAATAGAAAATCACCCCGACGATGATGATTGGGATCGTCGTGTAGATAACCTCGAGCGGCAGGTGCTCGCGTGTTTGCTTGGGCGGCGTGTCGTCGCCCTTCTTCTTTCGGTACATCGCCACGGACCAAAAGATCAAGAGCCACACGATGATCGCCACGACGAGGCCGGCGATCACCATGCCGAACCACAACTTGAACTCGTCGTGTCCCTGTACCGTCGCGCCGCGGAAGGCCCCGAAGGTCGGAACCTTGCACCCACCGAGGATGAGTGCACCGGCAACGATCCCGATCGGAATGAACGCGCGCCGCAAAATCCTCCGCCTCCCCGACGCAAAACGGCGCGTCGAACTCGGCTTCAGCGGCGCTCCGGAGGGCACGTCCCGACACTAGTGAGCACGCGAACTTCGAGGCCAGCCGGAGGAAAGCGACATCGTCGCGGAGCGTTTTGGCCGCGCACGCCTCAGTTCTGCTGGGCGTTCGCTGCGTCGCGGTGCTCGCGCACAATCCGGCGGGTGACCCCGGCGACGAGGCCGATCCGACGGGCGGCGACCTTCGCC
>JBAVUF010000064.1:0-8107 GCA_049696635.1 Acidimicrobiales bacterium
GCGTGAGGAACGTCATGAACGAGAGACGCGTCCGCACGCCGCCCGCATTGAGCAGGCGTCGCTGCAGCTCGGCGAAGCAGACAAACGAAGCGATCTCTGACGCGATCGCGAGCAGCAACCAGGGCACGGTGAGGCGGGCGAGTTCCCCCGAGGCGTCGACGAGCTCGCTTCGACGGCCGTTCAGCGCCCACAGCGCGAGCGCCGCCAGGCCGAGGCCGACGATCAGTCGCACCGCGTGCCACCAGCGGGATTGAGTCACGCGGCGACGAGGAAGGGGCGTCGACACGCCGCAGCGTACCGACTGATCCTCGTGAGAATCTGGCACGCAATTCCTTACGACCGTTTCCGGCGACCGCCTGTCAGGCTCTCCGCTCGTGGAAAGAGTCGCCTGAGCCTCTTTGTGGGTAGAGATTCCTCGTCTTACGTCGGCGCGTCGAGCGCCGAATCGATCAGCTCACGAAAGGCGCTTTCTGCATGGTCCGGGTCGTACCTTTTCGCGCGCTCGCGGCCGCGCCCGATGAAAGTCGCGCGCGCCTCGTCGTCGTGGACGAGTCGATGGACCACGGAGGCGACGAGCTCCGGCGGTTTCTCGGCGAGAAGCACGCCGGCATCGCCAAGCGTCTCAGGCACCGCCGCTGCCGCGAAGGCGACGACCGGAGTCCCCCGCGCCATCGCCTCGACGATCGGGGCGCAAAAGCCTTCGTGGTTCGAAAGACAGACAAAGGCGTCGGCCGACTCGTAATACGCGGCGAGCGTGCCGACGGGTACCGACCCGGGGAATTCGACCGCGTCGCCGAGCCCGAGGGACGCGGCAAAACGACGGAGCGCGTCGATGTAGATGGTGCCCATCTCGCGCCCGACGATATGCAGGCGGGCGTCCGCGTCGTACGCCCGGCGGTAGACGGCGAACGCCTTGATGAGATCGTGCTGCGCTTTATGCGGTCCGATCTGGCCGACGAACAGCCAGTCCGTCCCACCGGCACGCTTGCGCGCCCGAAACCGTTCGAGGGCGCGCGGGTCGGGATCCGCGCGGAGGTTGCCGGACTCGACGAGCACCGGCACGACCTTTGGGCTCGGGTACCCGAATCCGTCGAGCTCGGCGGCGTTGAAGGCCGAGTCGGCGAACGCCACCGACACGAGCGATGCGAGCGCCGCCAGCTGACGCCGGCCCAAGCGGGACTCCTCGGCGAGCGGGGGCAACCACTTCTCGACCAAATCCTCGGGGACGATGTTGTGATAGTCGAGGAGTTTTCGACCCGGGTGCTGCGCCACCGCGTCCGCGGCGGGGCTGCCGATCGAGCACTGGTAGAGGACCCACTGCGAGCCGTCGCGGTGCCGCTCGATCTCGCGCAGCGGCCGCACGCGCCCCTCGCAGCCTGGCCCGATGATGAGCGCATAGATCTCTGATTGAAAGCCCATCTCCCGCAACAATCGCTGGGCTGAAAAAGTGTGATTGCTCACCGCGTCGTGCTCGACGATCGCCGGGATGATCTGGTCTATGCGCGCCGGACGCCGATCCGACTTCGAACCCACGCTCATCGATTGTCCTTGCGGTCGCGGATGAATTCGTAGACGTGCTCGATACGAGCGAGCCCGCGGCGGAGCCGTGGGCGCCAGGCGCGCGGGACGGTATGCCGGGCGATTTTCCGCAGCCGCACCGAACGTTCGGCGAGACGTGGGGCGCGCAACGCGTCGTACGTGGCGCGCTCGAAACGGCGCTCAAGCTCCGCTTCGTCCTCTTTTCTCCATCGCCCTTCGGAGGCGAGCGCCGATGCGTCGCGGCGGGCGTCGGCGACGATCGACTCGCTCAGGGTGTCATCATCGTGCACGGTGCGGCAAGCGCCTAGATCGCGGAACGGTCGCGTAGCTCTCCAGGAACAGTAAGTTCGACGCGCATCGGCAAGTCGACGACGCCGAGCGCTCGCCCCGGGTTCATGACCTCGAACGCGCAGGCCGGCTCGGCGAGCGCGAGCACAATGCCCCCGGCGTTGCGCAGCGCCAGATTGACCGTGTAGCGCCCGTCCAAAAGCGGGATCGAATCGAAGCGGAACGCGACAGAACCGGCGCCCGGCGCGAGCGTCACCGACTCTTCGGGACCGGTTCGGTTCAGATAAATCCGACCGCTCTTTTCCGAATAGAGCTCGATCTCGAACTGCGCCGCGTCGACCGCCGATCGCACGAGGTAATCGAGGTGGACAACGATCGGCTCACCCGTCACCGCGTACGGCCGCTCGCCTGCGCCCGGGTAGTCGACCGATGCCCCGGTGATCTCCACCTGACGGAGGTTCGCCGGCGCACCGGCCTCGGCGCTCGCGGCACTGGCCGTGTCGAGCAACCCCTCGCGAAAGGCACGGATCGCCTCGCCGGGAGGGGCGAAGGAGACGACGGCGCCGTGATCGAGCACCAAGATCGCGTCACACATCTCGCGCAAGATGTCCGGCGCGTGCGAGACGACCACGATCGTGCGTCCCTCCTGCTGGAGCTTCGCGACCCGCTCCAAACATTTCTGCTGGAAGCGCTCGTCGCCGACCGCCAGGACCTCGTCGACGAGGAGGACGTCCGGCTCCATCGTGATCGCGATCGCGAACCCGAGTCGCACGACCATGCCCGACGAGTAGTACTTCACCTGGTTGTCGATGAACTGCTCGAGCTCCGCGAAAGCGACGATCTCGTCGAACCGTCGACGGATCTCCTTCCTCGACATTCCGAGCAGCGTGCCGTTCAAAAAGACGTTGTCGCGTCCGGACAGGTCGGACTCGAACCCGGCACCGAGTTCGAGCATCGAGGCGATCTTCCCGCGCACGACGACCCGGCCCGACGTCGGTTGCAAGATGCCGGCGATGCACTTCAACAGGGTGGACTTCCCCGAGCCGTTCCGCCCGAGCATCCCGATCGTGAGGCCGGTTTCGAACACCGCATCGATGTCTTTAAGCGCCCAGAACTCGTCGTAGGGGATGTGACCCGCGTGCACGACGCGTTCTTTCAGTGATGAGTACTTCTCCTGATAGAGGCGGAAGCTTTTTGACAGGTTCTGGATTTCGACGGCGTAGGTCATCGAGACGTCACAGCTCCTGGGCGAAGTTGCCCTCGATGCGAGCAAATACCAGCATCGCACCGAGAAACGCGACGATTGCCGCGCCGAGCAGGATCGCGAGCATCTCGACGAAGAAGTGCTCCGGGTAGTTCGCGAGAACGAGGTAAGGCTGGTAATGGGTACTCGGCGGCACCTTTATGTTTACCGACACCTTTCGGTAGAGCGCTCGCTGGAAGGCGAGGATGATCGGCGTGATGGGGTCGGCGAGATACACGCCCGTCCAGAACGTGATGTGGTGTCGCTTGAACAGGTCGAAGACGAGGTTGTAGCTGTAGATGATCGGCACCACCCAGAACCATGCCTGCAGAACTACGCCGATGAGGTGCTGGATGTCACGGAAGTAGACGTTCACCGCGGACAAGAAGACCGCGAGCGCCGAGGTGAGGACGATGAGATCGACGAGCGCCCACAACAAGATCGGCAAGTACGACCACGATGGTGAGTACTGGAATCCCAACAGGAACCCGACCAACACGATCGCCTGGAAAAAGAAGAAGACCGTGGCCGTACCGACCTGAGCCAAAGGGAGGATCTCCCTTGGGAACGCGACCTTCTTCACGATGCCCGCGCTCTGGACGATGATCCCGGTCGCGCTCGAGAGCGCTACCGAAAAAAGGTTCCAGACGATCAACCCCGCGAACAGGTAGAGCGCGAAATCCGGAATGTTGGACTTCAAGATGTAGCGGAAGACGGTGTAGTAGACGCCGAGAACAACAGCCGGGTTGACCATCGACCACAAAAACCCGAGAACGCTGTTCTTGTACTTCACCTTCAGGTCCTTGCGGACGAGGAACACGAAGAGCTCGCGCGCACGCCACAGGTCCTGCAGCCGCGTGCGAAGGTTGACCCGCGAAGAAACGATCCGAGCTGGGAGTTCGACCGAACTCGCCCTCGCTGCGCCCGTGGAGGCGCGACGCGCGGTGACGGGTACCCCGGTACCGCTTGCTATCCCCATCGTGATCTGTTCCTCATGGTTCTGGTCGAACCGCCAGAAGTACGTGCTGCGCAATCTCGTCGCGGGCACACCGCATCGGCGCGCGCCCTTCAAGGTTCCGACGACGACGGAAACGGTTTAGTTCGGGGACGCGGCACCAGATCCTATCTGGCCCTTCGCCGCTGCCACCGCCGAAGGAACTCTCGTCCTTCCAGCTCACGAGCCCGAAACGAACAGACGTCGACCGATGACCCGCGTCGCCGAGACGATTTCGTGGAAGATCCCCGACGCGGTCCACGCTGGTATGTCGCCCGTCAACGGCGAACGCGATTTGGCGTCAGCATCGGAGACGAAACCACCGAACGCCCGCTCGGCGGCCCGAGTCCGATCCGCCCGCGCCCGGATGCGCGCCGAGATGCCGATCCGTAACTCGTCGCCGTCGGCGAGTGCCCATCCTTCGTCCGCACGTGGCCGCGTTTGGTTGCGCGCCGTTGAGACCGTGACCGCAGAAGGGTCGAGTCCCGATGCAGCGATGAGCTCGTCACGTTTGTCTTCCGAAGCGACGACGATCTTCTTCGTCGCTTCCCATACTTTCTGCATCGCGCGACCACCGAGGCCGAGCGGGATCGAGGGTCCGCCGTCGAAGCGGACCGTGACCTCGCCATAACGCCGCAGCGCTGTCCCGAGCGCCAACATGCTCGCCGCGCGCATCGCGCGGCTCGCGTGTGGACGGAGGGGGAAGCCGGGTTCGAAGCGCAGGTACACCGCATCGAATCGCGGCGAGAGGTACGCGAGCCAGGCGGCGAGCAAAGGCCCTTCGAGTCGGGCGTGACGGTGCGCAGCGCTGCGATGATCCGGGGAGAAAAGCTCGACGTCGTGCCCTTCATCGCGCAGCGCGTTCGCGGCGTCCGCGAGCGCACGGGCGGGCTCTCCACCCGGCGGCGGCAGCGTTCCGACGACGAGAACCCTCATCGCTTGAGCGACCGATCGAGATCTACGAGCGACCGCTCCATCTCGTCGAGCACCTTGTCCCACGTGTAGTGCTCGATGACGTACTCGCGCCCTTTGATCGCGAGTTCGGCGGCCGCCTTCGGCGCCTCTGAGACGAAGCGGAGACACTCGGCGAACTCGAAATCGTCGGCGTAGGTGATGCCGCCACCGGAACGCTCGCAGTGCCAAGTCACGACTTCCCCGGCCGCGGTGGCGATCACCGGAGTGCCGGCGAGCCATGCCTCCATCAAGGTGCGCGAGAAGCTCTCGTTCGGGCTCGGTTGCACGAGCGCCTCGGCTGCAGCGAACGCGCTCGCGAGTTCATCCGACTCCAGGTAGCCAAGGTCGTGGACACGATCGGCGAGGCCCTCTGGGATCTCGGGCTCGCCCACGCCGGTCGTCACGAGGTCAAGTGAGCTATCCCCCGTTGCGACGACGCGCGCGAACGCACGCAGCAACGAGTCCCAACCTTTTCCCGGCTCTCTCCTGCCCGCGAAAAGGATGAACGGTGCCTCGAGACCGTGCCGTTCGCGAAAACCGGCCGGGTCGTAGTCCTTGGCGGCCTCGACCGCCGCGCCGACAACGGCGTGCCGAGGTGACAAACCAGGAGCGAGCCGGTGCGCTAGCAGGTGCTCGGGCTCGGACAGAAACCAGAGCGCGGCGGCCGACTCGAGCGTGGCCCTCACGATGCCGAGCCGCGCGTACGGCTCGTCGTGCAGGCAAGGCACGATCACCGACCGCTCAGGGGCGACCTCTGCTCCATAGATCGTCGACCAAAACAGATAAGGAGAGAGCACGATCGCGTCGTAGCTGCGTGCGTGCTGAAAAAGGTGCAGATACATCTCTGGAACTCGGAAGCGGTCGTTCGCCCACGCGACTTCCTCCCCAGCATCGAGTCGCTCGCCGCGCTGGACGCGCTGGTCAAGACCAAAGCGTGATCGGAGTCCCGCGCCCGTGACTGTCTTGAAGCGGCGGACCGTCACTCCCCGGTCGATGAACGAACCCGGCTCGAATTCGTTTGCCCAGCTGAAGTGGGAACGAGCGCACGTGGTGAGGACCTCGACCTCATAGCCCCGAGCAGCGAAACCTCGCGCCGCTTCGGCGATCACTGCTTCGGAGCCCCCGACGACGCCCGACCCATAGCGCGGCGTCACGAAGGCGACCCTCACGAGCGAGCGGTTCTTCCGAGCCATTTTTCGGTACGTCCCCGTCCTCGCAAGGTGCCGATCGAGTGCCCCAAGCGTAGGGGAAGACGGCAATTCCGTAGCTGCACATTTGATCTGGACATTTGGCCAACGTGTGCCATCGCAAAAGTTGCACCACGAACCGTAGTTAGCAGATGACGTTGCGTGAACAATTGGCAACCACTCTGAGTGGTGAATAGACTACGGAGCGTGAGAATGAGGCGACGCTCGCTGATCGGGGCGCTCACGGCTCTCTTCGGAGCCAGCCTGGCGCTCATCGCACCCCTCACGGCTTCGGCGGCCGCGCGCCCGAGACAAGCTGAGTGCTCGGTTCCCGTCGCGAATGGGGTCAGCTTCCCCGCGGCGACGTGGCAGACGTGCTTCGGCGGTTCGGTCGCCGAGAGCTCGCCCTCGGTCGCCACCTACCACGGCACGACGATCCTCGCGGTCGGCGATGAACAGGGCTATGTGCACGTCATCAACGCGACGACCGGAGCCGAGCTGCCGGGTTGGCCGCAGCGGATGAAAGACCCCGGCGGCGGGGTCGTCGCAATTGAGGGGAGCCCGGCGATCGGCTTCCTCAACGGCCCGAACAAACCTCCGTCGATCATCGTCGGCACCGGATCTCGCTTCGTCAAGAACACCCAACGTGAGGTGGAAGCGTTCACGTTGAAGGGCCGCGTGCGCTGGCTCTTCCATGTCGGGCAGGCAGCCGGGACTGCCCCGGGGGTGCTCTCGTCCCCCGCCGTCGGAAGCCTGACGGGCGGGCCGCAGCAAGACGTCGTCTTCGGTGCGTGGGACCACAACATCTACGCCCTCAACGCGAAGGGCAAGCTGCTGTCGGGCTTCCCGGTCAACACCGCTGACACGATCTGGTCGTCGCCGGCGCTTTACCACCTGCCCGGCATGACGGGCGACACGATCTTCATCGGCGGCGACGCGTCCGGACTCGACGGCTGCGTCGGCGGATGGGTCAGCGCCTATCACGACACGAACGGCAAGGTCGGACTCGTCTGGCGCCACTGCGAGGACCAGACGATCTGGTCGAGCCCCGCGGTCGGCGTGATCAACAGCACGGGGCGGGCGGTGGTCGTCGTCGGCACCGGCTACTACGAACAGCCGTTCACCTCCGCCACGAACAAGCTGTTCGCGTTCTACGCGGCCAGCGGCAAGCCGGTTCCCGGATGGCCGGTGACGGCACCCGGTCCGGCGGTCAACGCTCCGGCGATCGGTCAGATCAGCGCGACCGGCGCGCCGGACGTCGTCGAGAGCACATGGTCCTGTCAAGGCGTGACGATTCCGTCCTGCCTGGCGACGAACCGCTCCGGCGTCAGCGCCTGGACCGGCAACGGGCACATGCTCTGGACGACGCCGCTGCGCGGTTCGACGGTCTTTTCCTCGCCGATCCTCGCCCCGCTCTCCCCCGTGCAGCCGTGGAACGACGTCCTCGTCGGGTCGCCGTACGGTTTGTACGCGATCGACGGATCGACCGGCCACTACATGTTCGGCACGACGAACTCCGCCCAGCATTCGGCCATCAACTTCACATGCCGTGTCGATAACTCCGCGGCGTTCTCGCAAGTCGAGAATGACGGCGCCAACGAAGGGTGGTATGTCTTCGAGGCGTGCGGCGGGCCCGAGGAGTTCCACCACATCGGCGAGATCGTCGGCTACCACATCAACTTCACACCGGCGCTCGCGAACGCAGCATGGCCGATGTTCCATCAGGACGCGGAACACCTCGGCGTCGCGATCCAAACGCACCTCGGACTGATCCACTCAGGTGGAGGCTGAACCTCGCACGGGCGCGCGCCGCTGATCGGGGCGCGCGGGTACGGATCTTGGTCGCCGCGATACTCGTCGCGTTTTTCGGCGGCACCGCGATCGCCTCGACCGCATCCGCGG
>JBAVUF010000065.1:0-2563 GCA_049696635.1 Acidimicrobiales bacterium
ACGCGGATCTCCTCGGGTGCGTACCCGAGCGCGCCGAGCGCCTCTTTCAGCTCCGCGGCCGCGCTCGCGCCGGAACCGTCTCCGTTCGTGGCCGGCATGGGGACGTGGTCGTCGCCGATCCTCCCGGCGAGTTCGACCAAAAGGCGCTGCGCGGTCTTCTTGCCAACGCCAGGTACGAGGCAGAGCGCGTCGACATCGGCCGAGACGACGGCGGCGGCGAGCGACTCGGGTGGGTGGACCGACAAGATCGCCAACGCGAGCGCCGGACCGATGCCGTGCGCGGTGATGAGGAGCTCGAATATCCGCCGTTCTTCGCGGTTCGAAAAGCCGTACAAGGTGATCGCGCCTTCGCGCACGTGGGTGTGGACCGAAAGGCGCACTGGCTCACCGATCGGGCCGATGATGCGCGCACAACGCGACGAGACGACGACCTCGTAGCCGACGCCCACAACGTCGACTAGCGCCGTCGCCTGGGCGTCACCGTCTTCGAGCGCTTCGAGGGTGCCGGAGAGCGCGCCGATCACGAGATGGCCTGCGATTCGGCGAGCGCCGTTGCCCGGCGTGCGGCGAGATGGCAGAGGCCGAGGGCGAGCGCGTCGGCGACGTCGGGGGGCTTTGGCACCTCGGCGAGATGGAGGAGGCGGGCGACCATCGTCTGCACCTGTAGCTTTTCCGCCGAACCGAAGCCGGCGACCGCCTGCTTTACCTCGTTGGCGGTGTACTCGACCACAGGGCAGCCGTGCTCGGCGGCAACGAGGAGCGCGATGCCGCTCGCCTGCCCGACGCTCATCGCGGTCTGCGCGTTCGTCTGAAAGAACACCCGCTCGACGACGACGACGTCGGGGCGGATTTCGTCGACTAGCCCGTCGAGCTCGCGGCGCAATTCGGCGAGGCGTTCGGGAACGGGCAGGCGGTGATCGGTCGTGATCACCCCGGCGGCGACAGCCCGTTCATCCCCGGGCTCGCCGGTGACCACGCCGAAGCCGCAACGCGAGAGGCCGGGGTCGACCCCCAGGACAAACACGCGTTCGATGGTAGTGAGGAGGGAAGGCTCTGCAGCGGATTTGCGGACGCGATCGCGGCGCTTTAGCTCGCGAGCGAGGTGAGGATCTCGTCTGGGATGTCGAAGTTGGCGACGACGCTCTGCACGTCGTCGTGTTCTTCTAACAAGTCGAGCAGGTTCAAGATCTTGCGCGCCGTCGCAGGGTCGGAGACCTCGACCGTTGTCGTCGGCGCCCAGTTCACATCCGCGGAGTCCGTCGGGATCCCCGCCGACTCGAGCGCAGCCACGAGGCCGTGCAGATCCGTCGGGTCGCTGATCAGCGTCCACTCCTCCCCCTCGTCGCGCAGGTCCTGCCCACCCGCGTCGAGGGCGACCGCCATCAGGTCGTCCTCTTCGACCTTGCGAGGGATCGAGATCACGCCCTTGCGCTCGAACTGCCAGGAAACGGCGCCGGGCTCCGCCAGCGCCCCACCGTTGCGGGTGAAGATCGAACGGATCTCGGCGCCGGTCCGATTGCGGTTGTCCGTCAGGCACTCGACGATCACGGCCACTCCCGCCGGTGCATACCCCTCGTAGGAGATCGCTTCGTAGCGGACCCCCTCGAGTTCGCCGGTGCCGCGCTTGACCGCCCGGTCGATCGTGTCGGTTGGCACCGAGGCGTCGCGGGCCTTTTGGTACATCGTCCGCAGCGTGGAGTTCGCCTGCAGGTCTCCCCCTCCCTCGCGCGCCGCGACCTCGACCTGGCGGATGAGCTTCGCGAACAGCTTCGAGCGCGCCTTGTCCTTCGCGCCCTTTTGGTGCTTCGTCGTTGCCCACTTGGAGTGTCCGGACATGAGCCGACCTTCTATGCCGATCCCGCGCGCATCACAACTCGCGCAACACCTGGGCGCGCTCTTGAAGGCTGAGACCGCGTGCCGCGATCGCTCCCTCGCCGGGAGCGAACAGCGGCGCGCACCATTGCCAACCGGTCAGGCGCACGAAATCCCGCGGCAGCGCCCTCACGAGCTCGCCGCGGCTCGCATCGAGCAATTCGAGCGTGTCGGCGAGCGCCGGTGGGTACCGGGTGATCGAGGTCGCGGCGAGGTCGGCGAAGGATTCGCGGTCGACGCCGCCGAGGCGCGCGCACCATCGGGCGATCGAGGTGCTGCGAAGAGCGAGGAAGCTGAGCGCGCTCATGATCGAGGCCGCCCGCTCGACATCGCCGCGTCGGAGGTGCGCTAGCTCGTGGGCGACGAGCGCTTCGAGCTCGATGCGGTCGAGACGATCGAGCGCGGCAGAAGTGACGATCAGCGTCGCCTGCTCGCCACGTCGAGCGAAGGTGACGGTGTTCGGCTCATCGGATCGCACGACGACGACGACCGGTGCGGTGACGCCGAAGGCGGAGCACAGACCGTCGACGATGTTCAGCAGGCGGGCGTCATCGGTGGCTTTTGCCACTTGGCCGACGACCGCGGCGAGGATCCGAGCTTGTGAGCCGGTCCGGGCGTTGACGGCGACGTGCGCGAGGGCGAGAGCGGCCACGACGCCGAGGACGATCGAACCGGCGAGGGAGGCGATGCC
>JBAVUF010000066.1:0-3407 GCA_049696635.1 Acidimicrobiales bacterium
ACCCCGCGCCGTGCCGCGGAACTGTCGCGCCTGGCGAAGGCGCCACCAAGCCTGTTCGGGCGGCGGCAGCGCGCGGGCACGTTCGAGCAGCGCCACACATTCCTCTTCCGCCCAGGAGAGCCGGCCCTGTCGCACAAGCTCTTCGGAGATCGCGTCCTTTAGCGCGATCAAGTGGGCGACGTCGTGCGCCGCGTACTGCAGCTGCTCGTCACCGAGCGGACGCCTCGTCCAATCGGCGAGCTGGTCACCTTTTTCGAGACGGATCCCGAGCATCTTTTCCGCCAACGAGACGAGTGACGGCGACGACATGCCTAAAAAACGCGCCGCCAGCTGGGTGTCGAACATGCGCGTCGGCGCGACGCCGGTGGCGCGCTCGAGCACCTCGAGGTCTTGATCGGCGGCGTGGATCACCGCGGTCGCCCCACCGCGAAACAGTTGCGCGAGGGGCGCGAGATCGGCGGCGAGCGGGTCGATCACGGCGACGCCGCCCTCCCACGCGAGCTGCACCAAAGCGAGCTGCGCGAAATAGGTGCGCTCTCGGTGGAACTCGGTGTCGATCGCGTAGTCCGAGATGCCGGCCAGTTCAACGATGAGATTCTCGAGGGCGCTTTCGCTGTCGACGATGCGGACGGCGATCGTCTCGGAAAGAGACAACCGACGGCGGTGTCGGGCGGCGGCACCGGGCTCTGGAGCGTTTCTCACTTCGGCACCCGATCGCTCGGAGCGGTATGGCGTGAAATGTCTTGTCCCCCGACGACGGGGGCGATCATCCGCCGTAACTCATCCTGGTGTCCTCGACACGCAGCACCTTGCGATCGTCGTCTGATGTCTTCGGTCCGAACGCCGCGTCGACCACCTCGCCGATGAACAGCGAATGCGATCCGAGTGGCAGCACGCGTTCGAGCCGACAGTCAAGGTAGGCGATCGCCGCCGCAAGGACTGGCGCGCCGGTGACCGGCGCGTCGATGTAGTCAAAGCCGTTCAACGTTCGCGCCTCGCGGTCGTCGGTCGCGGGCTTCACGAACTTCCGGACGATCGCCCGGTCATCTCGTTCGAGCATCGCTACGGTGAACACCTTTCCACGCTCGATGAGGTCGTGGGTGCGCGAGGTCTGCTCGACCGCCGCGCCGACGAGCTTCGGGTCCACGCAGACCTGGGTGACGAGGTTCGCCGTCATCACGTTGCGCGCGTCCTCAGCCACAGAACCGACGAGGTAGAGGCCAGTCGGCATGGACCAGAGCACCCGGCGACGAAGGCGGTCATAGGCTTCCTCGTCCTTGCGGGCCGACGCGCCCGCGATCGACTCGCGCTCTTTTGGCACGCGCCGACGATAGCTGGAGCGCGTTCGCGCTGATGCACTGGTGCGACGTCCTCGCATAAGGTCACTCCATGAGCGATTACGCGTTCGACCGAACCTTAGAAGACTGGCTGCAGGAAGAACTCGCCGATTCGCCGATTCTGGCGACCTCTCTCGGCGCCGACGGCGCGCACGGCGAGATCGACGACTTGAGCGAGGAGGCATTCGCCAAACGGCGCGTCGCGAATCACGAGTGGATCGAACGGCTTGCATCGGTTGACGACGACGGACTCGCCGTTGCGCAACGCGTCGATCGCGACGCGGTGCTGTCGACCTTGCGTGGCCGTGTGGTGCTCGAGTCCTGGGAGGCGTGGCGCCGTGACCCGATGACGTACCTCGATCCGTGCTTCGAAGGCATTTTGATGCTCGTAGTCCACCGGGGTTTCCCCGAACCAGAACTCGCCGGCTACGTCGCCAGCCGTCTGCGCGCCGTGCCAGCGGCGCTCGCGTCGGGTCGGGCCGCGCTCGAATCCGAGCTGGCGAGTCCCCTAATCGTCGGTCGCGCCGAGCAGCAGTGCGAGGCTGCTGTCTCATACTTCGAAGAGACGCTGCCGTTGGAGTTCTCCGATGCGACGCTGCGCGAGTCGGTCGCCGGAGCCGGCCGCGTCGCGGCCGAAGCGTGCGCGGAGTTCGGTGCCCACCTCGCCGAGTTCGGCAAGAGGGCGAAGGGTTCCTATGCCCTCGGCGAGCAGCGGTACTCGGAGCTGTTGACACAACGCGAGCTCTTCGACTTCACCGCGAATGAGTTACGCGAGCGCGGTCGGCGGGTGCTTGCCGAGCTCGAGGACGAGGCGAACGAGATCGCGTCGCGCGTCGACGGACCAGGCACGTCGTGGATCGAAGTATTCAATCGCGAGCGCTCGCACCATCCAGATGACTTCGAGGGGTTGCGCGACGCGTACCAGAACGAGACGGAAAAGGCGCGCTCCTATCTCGTGGAGCACGGACTCGTGAGCTTCCCCGACGACGAGCAGTGCGTCGTCGAGCCGACGCCGGAAGTGCTGCGTCCGATCCTCGCCGTCGCGTCCTACTTCTCGCCACCGGCGTTCCGTCCGGGACGACGGGGGCACTTCAACGTTCCCTGGCCGCCGCAAGGCTCCACGCGGGAAGAGGAGGAGCGCCGCCTCGCGGCGAACAGCTTCCAGTCGATCCCGACGGTCACCGTCCACGAGGCGTATCCGGGCCATCACTGGCATCTCACGTGGATGAAGGCGAACCCGCGTCGTGTTCGCCAGATCGTCCACTCCTCCTACTTCTCCGAAGGCTGGGCCCTCTACGCCGAAAAGATGATGCGTGAGCAGGGCTACTTCGCCGATGACTCGACCCTGCTCGGTCACGTGAACGCGCGCATCTGGCGGGCCGGGCGGATCATCGTGGACGTCGGGCTGCACGTCGGCGATCTGAGCGTCGAAGAGGCAGTCGCCTTCATGCGCGACCGCATCGGACTCACCGAGCCCGTCGCCCGCGCCGAGGTGGGGCGATACTGCCAGTGGCCGACCCAGGCGCCCTCTTATCTAACTGGCTCGCTCGAGATCGAGCGGATGCGCGAGCGGTTCCTCGCCGATTCATCAGCGGACCTCCGCAAGTTCCACGACCTCATCGCCGGCACGGGCTGTCTGCCGATCCCGCTCGCCGAACGGGCGCTCGTCGAAGGCGGTTGACGCCTACGCGGTGAGAATCGTCGCGATCCGGGCGTGCGCGGCGTGGAGGTCGCGCTCGGCGCGTGCGATCAGCGTCAGGTAGCGCTCGATGCGGCCACCGTGTCGCGTCGTGGCGGTCGAACACGACTGCGCGGCGTTCTCTGCCGTGAGGTACTCGTTGTTCAGGTCCGTCGTGAGCTGGGCATCCGGCGTCGGCAGCTCGCCGTAGGCGTTCGCGGCGTCGACACCGAGGCCGTCGCACGCGGTGTGCAGCGCGACGAGCGGACCCTTGCGAATCCCGGTCGCGATCTCACGAATGTCTTGTGAGACGTAAGCCTGATCGCTGAAGTACGACGACCCCGACTCCCACGCCCGAAGGCGTGCCGGCAAGGTTGCGGTCGACGCTCCGC
>JBAVUF010000067.1:0-13676 GCA_049696635.1 Acidimicrobiales bacterium
GCTCGGCAGGTCGCAGCCGCACCACCGCGTTGAGCGGCTCCGACGCCCGGCTCACTCGGAGAGGCTCGGACGCCCGCCGGCCGAGCTCGAACACGTAGATCTCGCCGGGCGAGTCCACCCAGGCAGAGCTGAACGCCACTCGCTGGTGCCCCGATCGGCCAGCCGGTGCCAGGGCCACCGAGAGCGCGTGCACCTGCCGGTCGTCGTCGAGCACCGCACGGGTCGAATGCTCGCCGAGCCGGGCTCGTCGGATGGCGATCCTGCCCCCGTCGGCGACCGTGAAGACGAGCTCGTCGGGTGCGAGCCACTCGTAGGCGGCACGGCCGAACGGGGTATATGCGGTCGGCCGGTCGAGAGCCGGGGCCACGATCTCCGGAACCCGGTCGCTCGCAAGATCGACGACGAGCAGGCGCGAATCACGAGCCGCGCGCTCCTTGCGCCCCAACAGACCGGCGAACGCGAGGCGCGTGCCGTCAGGGGAGTACGTGAGCGCTTGCGGGTAGGCCAGATCGGTAGCGACGCGGCGTGGCGCCCTGCGCCGACCGTCAACTTCCACCGTCCAGATGTCGCCCATGAATGCCTTGTCGTCTCGGTCGCGGCTTCGGTCCGAGACGAAGGCGATGATCGAGCCGTCAGGCGACCAAGCGGGCGACGCGTGGTCGAAGTCGCCCGAAGTCAGCCTCGAGATGGTGTTCCCGGCGACGTCGTACAGGAAGAGGTGGTCGCGCCCCTCCAGCCAGCCCGTGCCATCGAGACGGTTGAAGAGGCCCTTAACAACACGAGGCGCGTGGCTCGCTGTTGGTGAGTGACCTCCGTCGCTCTGGTCGGGCACGTTCACCACGACGACGAGGCGGTCTCCCTTGGGCGACCACTCGAAACCCTTCACGGGACCGGACGTTTCCACGGTGATCGGTTCGCCTCCGGCCAGTGGCGCCAGCTTCAGTGCGGGCGGCCCGTCGGGTGCGGACAGGTAGGCGAGGTAGTCGCCGTCCGGCGACCAGCGCGCCGACAGGTCGTGCGGCCCACTAGTGAATCGCCTCGGTTCTCCCGAGCCATCAGCCGGCGCGATGAAGACGGCCGAGACCGGTTCATCCCGCTCAAGATCGAGCCAGGTTTGAATCCAAGCCACCGTCGAGGCGTCTGGCGAGAGTTGCGGATCGCCTGCCCAGCGAAAGAGTGCGACATCCTCCGGCGTGAGCGGACGGCGTGGCACAGGAGCAGTGTCACACCTTTCTTCGTGGTTTGCTTCGGCGTGCTGATGGAGCCCGTGCATGCCAGGCGAGGCGAGCAGACGGCAAGGCCCCGGGCAACCGAACGGGCTGGGTTGTTGTCGCGCCAGAAAACTCCGCTCCCCGGCGCAACATCGGGCGATCTGCGCACGCGGCTCCCGACGTTCCCGGGGGACGCACCCTGCGGGATGAAGAACCTTGTTGCGCTGCCAGCATGGCGACCACCGCCGGCTGCAATACGTCTGCCGCATGCGATGCGGATCAGCAGCGCCATAGGCTCCGGATGGTGTATCAGAATCCGATCGATCGGTTGCGGTGATGAAGCGCTTTCGCGCCCACGCCGTGATCGTCGCGTTGATCGCGGCGGCCGTCGTGATCATCGTCCTCAGTCACTCGGTCCGAGTACGGCTGGAGTGGGGCACCGGCGGCTTCGTCTTGGGTCTCATCGCCGCGGCGGTAGTGGTCCTCGATATGCGTCACCACCGCGAGCGACGCGAGAAATAACTACTGGGCCGTACAGCGCCAGCTGCGACGCTCGAGCGAAGTGCGCAGTGCTAGTAGCAGTGGCAGTGGTGGTCGCCGCGCCCCGGCGTTCGGAGCCACCGCCCATCGGCGCTCGAGTAAGTCTTCACACTGATCCAGTACGGGCTCAGCCCTGCGGTTAGATCGGAATTCGGCTTTCGCCCGGGCCTGTTGCTCCGCCGGTCGTGCTGTCGTGATAGCGCCGCCGGTAGGCGAGGTAGGCGAAAGGTCCGGCGAACGTCGGCAGCCAATACGAGGCGAGGCGGTAGGCGAGCGTCGACAGGACGGCGTTCGCGGCTGGTATCCCCGCCAGCACGAGCAGCCCGGTGAGGCTGCCCTCGACGAGCCCGAGGCCCCCGGGAGTCAACGGCAACAAGGCAATAACGGCGGTTGAGCCATAGGCAATAAGGATGAGCCACGGCTCGGGCTTGGCGCGGGTGGCCGCCAGCATCGCGAGGAGACAGCAGAAGTCGAGTGCGAGCCTCCCGAACGCGTACAGGAGAGCCTGCCACCACCGCGCGCCGAGGGCGGCACGGGTGGCGTTCCGTTGATCGACGAAGCGCTCGGGTAGCCCCGTTAGTGGTTGGCGTTTGCGGAGCAGGCGGTTGTGAAGGCGCTCGGCGATCCGTCCGGCAATTTGGAGGGGCCAATCGAGCTGGAAGGCCGCGAACGCAACGATGCCGTAGAGAACGAACACGCCGAGCCCGAGGTATGCGAGGTGTGCGAGACCTCGACTGATCGGCACGCCTGCCAAAATCGCTGGAATCGCCAAGGCCGGGAGCCCCAGCAGGAGGCCGGTCTGGAGGAGCGCCGATGCGGTCAGTCCGCCGATAGCAGCTCCGGTTTCGACGCCGGCAGCGAAAAGCAGGCGGAACTCGACGGTCGCACCCGTGGCATCTGCGCCCGGGAAGACGTTCGTGACGGCGTTCCCGACGAGGCCGCTCGTGATCACCGCGAAGATGGCCTTCGTCCGGAGCGCGATCCGCTTCAGCCCGAAGGTGCAGGCAAATGAAGCTGTTTCGGCGATCAGACCGAGGACAAGCCAGACCACCACCAGCGAGGACAAGCGCGGCGAGACAGCGAACACCTTCGTGAGCACGGGGGTGAGGACGTAGATCACGATCCCGCTCAGCAAGACCGGCAGAGCCTTCTTGAGCACCACCCGCCAAGTCGGCAGCTCAGCTTCCGGCGAGGGTGCTCGCTTCGCTGACTTGGGACTCGTCATGGCGCGTCGACCCGGAGCTTGTCAATGCACAGGCAAGGAAATTTCCGGCGGCGTAGGGCCCTGCGTCTCGATGAATGCCCCAGAACGCGCGGCAACTGGCGCGCCAGAGAGTCCCCTCGATGTGCCCCAATTCGAAGACTTGGGTCGAGGTTCCTATCTAGCAATGGGATACGGCTTACGCATTTAATTACCAGTATCAGCGATCAAACAGGAGGGCTCCATGGCCAAGGACAGAGATCTCGCCATGTACGTCGCTGTCTACGACAACGTTGCTTTGGCTGAGGCTGATCTCGACGCCATCGACCAGCTTCACAAACTCGACCTCGTCGGGATGTTCGACGCGGCCATTGTCGAGAAAAGGAACGACAAGCCGCACGTCGTCAGGCGAATGGATCGGCCGATGGTGCATGTGATCCCAGATGTGCTGAATTTCGGACCACTGCCGCGCAACGAACTAAAAAAGGCGGCCGCAGAGCTCGACGTTGGCCAAGCGAGCTTGATCGTCGTGGGAGAGCCGACGCTCGAGAAGGCTTTTGACAAGGCCGTCACCCACGCATCAAAGACGTTCAAACAGGTCTTCGATGCGACTGCCGATGAGCTCGCTCGCGAGATGAAGGAAGCTGCGGGCAGTTAAGCACTTCATCACTCCGAATCGGTTACCGGCTTGGCTCGACGGCCGGGCTAGCGAGTCGCGTTAGCGCACATTCGAAAACAACAAAAGCGATTACGGGGGGCAAGCACGTCCCGAAACGCCAGACGCGGGCGGCTCTGCTATTCGACTGTTGGTTCTTCCTTGCGAGATGACGTGTCTGGGTTTCACTTGAGCGACCGCACCTCGAAGGCGAGGACGAGATCACCGATTCCGCGGAAGATGGCGTAAAAGCCGACCCAGAGGACGAGCAAGACCGCCCGAGCGCTGATGTACTGCTGCGACGCCCAAAACCCGAGCGCGATTTCCAAGATTCCTGCGACGAGACCGAGCCACCACACAGGGTTGACCGACTGGGTCACCGTCGAGTTGGCGATGTCAAAGCCTCCGTTCAAGATGAGCAATAAGCCCAAGACGGCCGCCAACGACCAGAAAGCGTTAAAGGGTGTGACGAACGCCCAAATCGCCCCCCCGATGAACAGCACGCCGAGAAAGGCCCGAAGGACGGCCCAACCACCACCGCGAAGCGCAGCAAGTCCGAATTGGGTGACGGCAGAAAAAAGGAACACCGCCCCGAGCAGCAGCCCAATCGTCGCCACCGAGGCGATGCTGAACCGCAGCACGATAACGGCGATGATCAGCCAGGCGAAGCCGCTAAGCAGGAATACCCACCAACGGCTCGACAGCTGTGACGAGAGCTTCATTACGGCCCCCCTCCCGACACGCAGCGCGGAAAGCGTCCCTTACGTGCTTTCCGCGCCGGGACGCTACTCCTTGGTTAGACGAACCGTTCGGGTCGACTCAACAGCGGTTGTTCGATAACTGGCTGGGGTTCGAATTGGCCTCGTTGGCCGACCGAGGATCTCTGGTATCCATAAGTGCGGATCGGCCGCATATAGATAGTGCGACACTCCCGGCGGCCGGGGGCGCGAGCGGCATCGATCGGGTCCGACATTCGGGGACGCGCTGATCGGAGTTATGAGGCTGTTCCACTAGACACCACTAGACAGCCCTCTTTATGAAACGATCCGGTTCGTGGGGCCTCGCTACCGGATCAAAGCTCTCGACGAGTCGACCTGGCCGGCATTCGCGGCGCTCGTCGAGACCAACAACGGAGTCTTCGGTGGCTGCTGGTGCATCGGCTTCCATCCCGAGGGGGTTGCGAGGGATGCACCGGAGTCAACCGACAGCGCAAGCTCGACCGAGTGCGCACCGGATCCGCCCATGCGGCGCTCGTGTTCGACGGAGAGGATTGCGTCGGCTGGTGCCAGTTCGGCAAGCCCGACGAGGTGCCGCGGATCAAGAGCCGAGCCGCCTACGAGAAGGAAGCGGCCGCGCCGCCAGACTGGCGAATCGCCTGCTGCTTCGTGGGCAAAGGTCACCGCCGCCAGGGTGTGGCCGCTGCGGCCCTGGCTGGCGCCGTCGACCTGATCGCCGGCCTCAGCGGTGGAACGGTCGAGGGTTACCCAGAAGACGCCAGTGCGGTGCCCGCCGGATTTCTCTTCAACGGAGCACTGTCAACCTACGAGCAGCTCGGCTTTGTGCGAGACCGCAAGATTGGCAAGCATCGGTGGGTCGTTACGAGGGTGGTGAGCGCTTCGTAGCGACTGCAAACGGGCGCGGGATAACGACTCGGAGCCGGCGATCAGTGACACCCCGGCGCAGGATGGCCGTGGTTGCTAGGGGACACATCGCAGCGCCCGGATCCGTCGATCTGTTCGCTTCGGACAGTTGATGGGGTTTGCGTTCAGCGAGCGCCGAATTTTCGTTACGCGCCGGCTGTCACGTCGTTGGGAATCGAGCGAGCCGGATGTACGCCTTTCTGGGCAGGGCTGTTATCCGTTCTCAGGGTCCGCCGGGTCCATCGTGGCGTCATTCCCCGGCGGATCCACCACGGCGTATTACCTGGATGCGAGCCTGTCCTCGACGCGCAGCGCTTCCAAGCTCTTCCGCCAGTTCGGCGTCCATTCCGAGTCGAGCTGCTCCCGGACAGAGGGCGGCATGTGCCCCGTGAAGAACGCGAGGTCTTCGTCCGGGGCGTCGTCGAGCATCCAGGGCAAGAACGCGCTGGGTGCATTGGTCTTGGCGTCCTCGGCCTGGAAGAAGGTGATGTCCTCCAAGGTGAACGCCTCGGGGATGAGCGGGAGCACGTCGGCCTCCTCGTGGGCGAGGTGGGTCTCGATGACCTCTTGCATCCCTCCGAGGGCAACACGGGCCCTAGTGGCGTCACTGGTGTCCAACGCTGCGTCGAACTCGTCCATGGCCGAGGCCATGACCTCGTGCTCGTGAGCATTTCGGGTCAGGAGCGCCGCGACACGATCCCCGAGGCGCTCCCCCATGAGGGGCCAGACCACGGTGTCCTCGAACTCGTGGTGGTGGTGGAGCTGGGCGGCGGTCGAGGCCCAGTAGGCCCGCACTGCCTCGTTGGGGACCCCACCGTCGGCCAGTGCGATGGCGAGACGGTTGGCGTCCCGGCGCACGGCCCGATGGATGGCCAGCTGCACCCGCCAGCCCGGGTTCGTTGGGGTAGTCGTCGGCATCGCTTTGCCTCCTCATATTCGTCTAGACTGGCATTCTGCTCAGATTGTTGATCTAAAGTCAAGAGCAATGGCGAAGACACCAACCACGAAGCGGCCCTACGACGCCCGGCGCCGGCGCGAGCGCGCCGAGGAGGAGCGCCGGGCCACCAAACGGCGGGTGGTCGAGGCCGCCCGGGAACTCTTTCTTACCAAGAGCTACGTGGCCACGACCATGACGGAGATCGCCCGGGAGGCGGGCGTGGCCCTCCAGTCCGTCTACAGCGCCGGACAGAGCAAGGCCGATCTGCTGCACCTGGTGACGGACCTGGCCGTGGCCGGCGACGACCAGGAGGTCATGCTCCTTGAGCGGCCGAGCTACGCCGCCGTGGCCACCGAAGCAAATCCCGAACGCCAGGTCCGGATGATCGCAGCCTTGATCGCCTCCACCATGGAGCGACTCGCTCCCGTCTGGGTCGCCTATCGAGAAGCGGCAGCCGTCGATGCAAAGGCTGCTGCCAATCTCGTTGCGGCCCACCGTCGTCGGCATGAGACCTTCGCCGGCATGATCGGCACGCTTCCGAAGGACCGCCTGCGCAGCTCGGTCGAGGAGGCTACGGATACGGCTTGGGCGATTGGAAGCATCGACGTCTTCTTGCTCCTACGTTCGATCCAAGGTTGGGACGCAGCGCAGTACTCCAAGTGGCTCAGCCAAACACTCGTCGACCAACTCCTCGTCCCAGAGGTCTGACGGGCAGTCTTGAGCGCACTACGTGACAAGCGTTCGGTGTCACCTCGCGGAGTCGATTCAGTCGACCTTCGTCGTCGCGTTCCCCTCGCGCGCGAATCCCCTCTCAGAACTAACTGCCGGTTTCGACATTGCGTTGGCACCTTGCTGTGCCCCGCCGCTAAGCGCGGCAAATGCCAGGTTTGCCTCTCCTAAAAGCCCGCCGCCCAGTGGTATCAGATTCATCCGACCGCACAGTAAGGCGGCCAGGATTCAAGAGTCCAAAAGGGGCTCTTTCGGATCGTGACTTAGTCCTCTGACGCTCCGGCGATCACCGCAGCAACATTTGTGCCTATGAGCGAGGAAGGCCTCGATGCTGAGGTCTAACGTCTCGCGGCCCGTCGGCGGTAGCGCCGTGTCGGCTCCGGTGATCCGCGCGCCCGAAGTCGTCCAACAGGTTGCCGTTCCTCCGGAACGGCCTCCGAAGCATGGCAGACGCAACCTTGCCGCCAGTGCCGGGCGCTGGAGCGCTCGACACCGGCGCGTGGCGATTCTCGGTTGGCTCGTCATCGTGTTCGGCGCGTACCTGATCGGATCTGAGGTCGGACAGCGCGACCTCACCGACGCAGAGATGGGGAGCGGCCAGTCGGGCGCGGCGACACGCATCATCGACGGCGCGTTCCCGTTCCACACCCAAGAGGAGGTCTTGATCCAAGGAAAGGGCTCTGTCCACTCGACGAGTCCCGTCGTCACGGCCGCCGTCACTGACCTCGTGCGCAGGCTGGGCACGCTCAAGGACGTCGGAGAGATCCGCTCGCCGCTGTCGAGCGCGAATCGGCAGTTGTGGTCGCACGACGGCCGCTCGGTGCTCGTCGAATTCTCAGTCGTCGGGAACTCCAATCAGGCCCAGACGAACGTCACCGGCGCACTCGCGGCTACCTCGGCGACGGCGCGTTCGTACCCGCAGCTGCGGGTCGAAGAGTTCGGGACTGCGAGCGCAAACAAAGCTCTCATGAAGGCGTTCGACCAGGACTTCAATACGGCTGAGCACACCTCACTCCCGGTCACTTTGGTGATCCTTCTCGTCGCGTTCGGATCTTTGGTCGCCGCCGGCGTGCCGCTCCTGCTCGGATTCACCGCAGTGATCGGCGCGCTCGGGCTCGTCGGGCTGTTGAGTCATCTCCTCCCTGTGTCGCAAGGTCAGATCGGCCCGGTGGTGCTGCTGATCGGGCTCGCGGTCAGCGTCGACTATTCGATGTTTTACCTGCGCCGCAAGCTCGAGGAACGGAGACGGGGATTCGACACCGACGGCGCGCTGTCCGTTGCCGCCGCGACGTCGGGCAAAGCGGTCCTCATCTCGGGGATCACCGTGATGATCGCCATGGCCGGGATGTTCTTCGCCGGCAGCGCGGTCTTCTCGTCGCTCGCGATGGGAACGATGGCGGTCGTCGCGATGGCTGTTGTCGGCTCGGTCACCGTGCTCCCCGCCGTCCTCTCCTGGCTCGGCGACCATGTGGAGAGAGGCCGGGTTCCCGTGATCGCGAAGCGGCGAGAGCGGGGCTCGTCGCCCGTCTGGAAGTTCGTCATCGATCACGTCCTGCGCCGCCCCGCTCTCTCGGCGACGCTCGCGACCGGGACGCTTCTTCTCGTCGCTTTCCCAGCGTTGAGCTTGCACACTGTCGATCCGGGGACGGTCGGGCTACCTCGGAATCTCTCGATCATGAGCACCTACCAGCGCATCCAGAAGGCCTTCCCTGGAGCGCCGATCTCCGCGGAGGTCGTCATCCAAGCGAAGGACGTGACTTCGGCGCCGGTGCGACTTGCTGTCGCGGAGATGGGAAAGGCGGCCCTTCGGACCGGACAGATGGCGGGCCCGATCCTCGAAACCGTAAGTCCGAACCACACCGTCGCCGTGGTGTCGATCGCGTTCCCTGGCAACGGCACGAACGCGAAGTCGATCGCCGCGCTCGACGCGCTGCGTTCCGAGGTCATTCCGTCGACGATCGGACACGTCAACGGTGCGAGCGCGTACGTCGGGGGCGCGACCGCGGGATCCGTGGACTTCAACTCCGTGATGAACGCCCACCTTCCGATCGTGTTCGCGTTCGTGCTCCTGCTCGCATTTGCACTGCTGTTGATCACTTTCAGATCGCTCGTCATCGCGCTTGTCACGATCGCGCTCAACATGTTGTCGGTAGCCGCCGCGTATGGCGTCTTGGTGCTGATCTTCCAGGACGGGTGGCTGCGCTCGGCGATCGGTGCGCAGAATATCGGCGGCATTGTCAACTGGATACCGCTGTTCTTGTTCGTCGTGTTGTTCGGGCTCTCGATGGACTACCACGTGCTGATCTTGAGCCGGATCCGTGAGTGCCACGAGCTCGGCGCAAGGACGGCTGACGCGGTCGAAGAAGGGATCACCTCGACGGCGGGGATCATCACCAGCGCGGCCGTCGTGATGATCGCGGTCTTCGCGATCTTCGCCACCTTGAGCGAGATCATCTTCAAAGAACTCGGCGTCGCGCTGGCCGCGGCCGTACTGATCGACGCGACGGTCGTCCGCATCGTCATCCTGCCCTCCACGATGAAGCTCCTCGGCGAGAAGGTCTGGTACATGCCGCGCTTTGCTACGAAACGGGTGAACGCGTCGAAACGATCCGAGATGCGCGCGCCGCTCGCATGAAAATCCTCTGCGGGTCCGCCTCCCAGGGTTCCGAGGATCGCGGCATGTGGCCGAGCGGTCAGGTTTGAAACGCTCGTTCGATCAACGACACCCGCCATGAGCGTCTCGATAGAGAAGCTGCTGGTTCATAGGTATGAGGTGAACAAGACAACGGTGACCCCAAACGCGCGGCGATATCCAAGTGGGGCATGCCTCCGAGGTGCCGGTCGGGGAACGGTCGCTTAATCGTGCAGATATATCGCTTCGAAAAGACGCGGGAGGGCATGAGCTGAAGGGCTTCTTCCCTCCTTTCGCGGATATAAACGCCATCATCGGCCCACTCATGCAAGGAGCGCCATGGACGATCGGAAGCATCACCTTCGATTTCACGAGCACCACCAAGAGAGCGCCGCGCATCCATTTGGCACAGGTTTCTACGGAAGATTCGCCGAAAAGGTCGCCCGTTCACTGGGCACCCCGCAGTTCCTGATTGGCCAGACGCTGGCCCTTATCGTGTGGATCCTGCTCAACGGTGTCATCCTGCACGGGCATGCCGTGTGGGATGTGTACCCGTTCATCCTTTTGAATCTCATGCTCAGCTTCCAAGCTGCCTACGCGGCGCCGCTGATCCTCGTCGCGAGCAACCGACAAGGCGAGCGGGATGCGCTGCGGGCCAATGCGGACGCCGAACACCGTGAGGACGTCGCCGACCGGGCACATGCCCTACTTGACCAAATCGTCGAGTTGGTCCACCAGAACACTGACATCACTAAGAAGATTCATACGCTCTCCGAGCTGATGACGAAGCTCACCGGAGAAGTCCACGCGCACATCATGGGAGAAACCCCCGTCGACCAGTGAACGGCGGGCGGAGACAGAGTGGTTCATAACCGGCGGTTGTAGTCGCAGTGCGCACTGAGTCATATCGCAGACTGCTTTAAGAGTCAGCCGATCGGGTTTGGTGAGTGCCCCGAAACGCGCACTCGATGTAGCGCTGCCGTGTATCCCTCGTGTGTCGTACTGGGGCGGTCGCGTGACCAGAAGACACGTCTTGATTGGGTTCTATTAACGCGAGATCTATTCAGCGCCGCCGAGTTGCGTTTACGCCGGAGCGCGATCCTCCAATCGACGGATCTGGCAAACCTCGAGGAACCCGAGCCGACGCAGAATCGGGTACGACGTTTCGGGCACAGCGTGGGTGACGAGCGCCGGTGTGCCGAGGTCGACCGCATACTCCCAGCGCGCGCGAACGAGAGCGCGGTACAACCCTCGGCCGCGAGCCCACGCTGCCGTTGCGCCGCCGATCAGAAAGACCCCCCGATCGGAGGGAATCGCGGCGGCGATCCCGGCTGGCTTTCCGTCCAAGGTTGCAAAGAACTCCACTGGGACCCGGACGCGCGACTGCTCCTCGAAGTCCTGGGCCAGGCGGGCGCGATTCTTCGCGCGGCGGTCCTCGGGCAGGTCGAACGCCTCCCACGAGAGCTCCCGTGCCGATTTGAACTGTTCGAATGACTCGATGCGGTGGACCTCGACGTCCTCGGGTGCGTCGGGCTCGTCCACCAGCGCGAGCGCGAAGACTGTCGAATGCCCGTCTCGGGGTGTTCGAAGGCCCCGTCGCTCGAGCTGCTGATGCGCGTCAACCGGGCGCGTCGACGGTCCGATATCCCATGACGGCTCCTTGTCCAATGGCACCCGGCGGCGGACATCAGTGACGAGGTCGTCGAGATCTTCGGCCGTCGTGTTGACGCCGCTGATCACTGCCCACGTCGCGCCCTGTACGATGCAGACGCGCTCGTCGGCGAACTTCTCGACTGCCGTCCCAGAAGGTGCTTCCACGAATCTGGCCGGCACTTCGGCGAACTCCCGCAGGCGTGCTGAAAGGCTCATCGGCGCAGTGTATGGATTCAATTACTCGTGCAGGTTTACGCATAGAAGACAACGTCCCCGACTTCGCCTTGGCGCATTTCTATGCGGCATAACCTTGGTGGCGCTTCATTGGTCCGGACACAGCGACGCGCTCTACCTGAACTATGCGAACACCCCTGCTGCTTGAATCTCCTTGTCGGGTTCACCCAGACGCCGGGTACGTTGCCTCAAAGCATGCAGACGACGCAGATCCCCACTTTCACGCTCAACAACGGCGTCGAGATGGATCGACCGCCGCGTGAGCGTCCCCGAGCGCCGGGCGGTGACGCTCGCGAGCAGCACGCTCCACGACTCCCGATCTGCTTCACCGGCGCAGCCGCGCCGAGCGACGGTGATGCTCTCGGTTCGCGATCTGCCGCAAACGCCGAACGTGCGCCCATAATCCGCCGCCACGCGTCCCCGAACCTTTTTGCCCCGCGTATCTGATCGCCGGCTTGAGGCGCACGGAGTCGGCACTTCCCGGATGGACTTTGAACATGCATGCTCACGGCTAGCTGGTGGCGAGAAGTTCGACGGACCCAGCTGCGACGGCGGGTGCAGTCAGGACGGCTGGGCCGACGACCGGGCGTGGACGGTGTCGTGGATGAGCATGAACCGCATCGACCAGTACCCGGGTCGCGACTCGGAAAGCTCATGCCGGGCCAAGAAAAAACCGGTCAACGTGACGGCGGCGGCCGCTAGCCAGATGATCTCTCCGACGGCCAGGACCCATGGCGTGGATCCCGACAACATCACGATGAGGCCCGCAATCGCGACGGCCAGCCCGAGGTAGCCCACGCGGAGGGCCCAGACGGCCATTCTCCAGTGTTCGTTGTGCTGCAGCTCCGGCCGCTCGTCCATACCAGGATTGTGCAGGAGTCACGGTTGAGCGACAAGCGTCATTGGTCGGAACTTCCCGGATACTCGAGTAGCCGTCGAGCGCTGCCAGGAAGAGCCGATGGGTATCCTGCGTGCCCAATCCCCGTTGCCACACCCCTGGCGGTGAAGCTCGCTCGGTTTCAACAACATGTCGACACCGCCAAGCAGCGCTATCTCATCGCCTGAAAGGGGCGGGTTATTGCATCCCATTTGCCGATTCCGTTTCTGGCACGCGATGCTGAGTCCCCAAACAGAGGAGCGATTACATGGCGATGGGTTTCTATTTCCGGCCGGCAGGATTCACTCCGGCCATTTACGACGCCACGGTCAAGCAGCTGGAGGAAGCGGGGGCAGGATTCGGCTCGGTGCCCGGGCGCACGTTTCACTGCGCCATGGAGGTGGACGGAACTATCCACGTCTTTGATCTATGGGACTCGATGGAGCAATTCGAAAAATTTGGCGAGACGCTAGGTCCGATCATGGCCAGCGCCGGCGTCGACCCTGGCCAGCCCCAAGTCTCGAAGATCCATAACGTCAAGAACGGCTAGCCCGCGGATCCCCAAGGTTCGCATTCGCAAGCGTCACGGCTCGCCGAAACGAATATCCCTAATGGGACTGGAGCAGCCGGGTTGACGATTCGGCGTCCCTAATCGCCGTAAGTGCGCACCCCTCACGCGTAGGCGATGGCACCGCCGATACGAGCAGGCGCTCGAATGGCCCGCAGCCGTACAGTCGACTCGTGTCTCACAGCGACGACACCCACCGTGACCGCCGCGCGCACGACTTCGAATGGGAAGCCGAGGCGACGGCGGTTCGGACCGAGATGGAAAGCGAGGTCTTGGCAGGACTGATCGAGCAGGCGCTCGACGAGGTGGTCGTTGCCTGCGCCGGCCGCCAGTTGAACGTCCGCCGCGTCCTTGACCTTGGCTGTGGACCAGGAGTCGCCACGACCCTGATCGCCGGGAGCTTCCCCCGGGCAAACGTGGTCGCTGCCGACGGTTCAGCAGCGATGCTCGAACACGCCCGTGCTAGGTCGCGGCGTTTCCACGTTGACCAGCGCGTTAGCACGCACCGCGTCGATCTGCCCGCGGGCCTTGACGCCCTGGAGCCGGCTGACGTGATCTGGGCGTCGATGGTGCTTCATCACGTTGGCAATGAGGTGGCGGCGCTCTGTCAGATCCGTGCGCTGCTCGAACCCGGAGGCCTCCTCGCGCTCGTGGAGCACGGCGGCGGGACGCGTGTCCTCCCCGATGACGCCGACGTCGGCCCCCCTGGCTTGTGGGAGAGGCTGGACGAGGCGGAGGAGGCGTGGTTTCGTGATATGCGGACCGGGCTTCCCGACGCCACCGAGTCTGCCAGCCACGT
>JBAVUF010000068.1:0-1597 GCA_049696635.1 Acidimicrobiales bacterium
AGCCCGGCGACCTGATCTTCTACGCCTCGGACGGGTACATCTACCACGTGATCATGTACATCGGGAACGGCCAGGCCATCCAGGCGGAGGACTACGGCACCGTCGTTTCGATCACGCCGGTCTGGCCGGGCGCGTACGCGGCGGGTCGCCCCTAAGCCCGACCCGATGACACGAGGGGTGTAAACACGACAAGCTCGCGGAGCGTTCGAGTCGAAGTCCATCGGCGCCGATTCCTCACCTCGGACTTTCACGACCACAGGTGCGCGCTCTACCATGCTTGCCAATGCGCGCGGTCGTGATCGCCGGTCACCAGGTGACCGTCTGCGATCGAGGTGATCCCGCGCCTGGTGATCACGACCTCTTGGTTCGCGTCGAGGCCGCCGGCCTGAATCGCGCCGATCTGCTCCAAGTCGCCGGCCGCTACCCGCCCCCGAGCGGGGTCGACCCAGACATCCCCGGCATGGAGCTCGCAGGCGAGGTGGTCGCGGTCGGTCTCGCCGTCGAGTGGTTCTCGCCCGGCGACCGCGTGATGGGACTCGTCGGTGGTGCAGCGCAAGCCGAGCTCGCCCTCTTGGACGAGCGAGCGGCGCTGAAGGTACCCGATGCGATGTCGTGGGCGGAAGCTGGCGGCTTCCCAGAGATCTACTCCACCGCGCACGACGCGCTCGTCACCCAGAGCGAACTCCAAAAAGGCGAGCACGTCCTCGTCTCGGGCGCGGCAGGGGGCGTTGGCGTTGCGGCCGTTCAACTCGCGATCGCCCTTGGCGCATCGGTTACCGCGACGGTGCGGAGCGAGGCATGTCGCGCTTTGGTCGCCGAACTCGGAGCCGAGGCTGTCTCTCCCGATCAAGGATTTCGACGCGGCCCGTTCGACGTCGTCGTCGAGCTCGTCGGGGCCCCGAACGTCGGTGAGGATCTCGAGGCGCTCGGAACCGGCGGCCGCGTGATCGTCATCGGTGTCGGTGGAGGCTCCCGGACCGAGATCGATCTGTTCGTCCTGATGAACCGCAGGGCGCGCCTCATGGGTTCCACCCTTCGTCATCGCTCGATTGCCGAGAAGCAGGCAGTCATCGACGGCGTCGCTCGCGATGTCCTGCCCCTCGTCGAGTCGGGCAAGGTTCGCGTGCCGATCGATTCGACGTTCGCGCTCGCCGACGTCGAGGCCGCATACAGCCGCTTCGCACAGCCCGGCAAGTTCGGCAAGGTGGTGCTGCTCACCGCCGGCGGCGCGTAGCGGCCAGCAGACACGGGCTCGGGAACACTCACGAGCGTCAGCGAGGGTCGACGCTTCAGCTCAAACCGGCCGGTGTTCGGTTCCCTTTGGCTTCGGTGCGCTCGCCCCGACGACGTTCAGCAAGTCTGATCACGGGAATGAGCCACGGCGCCGTCGGCTCCGGCGGCGCGTCGAGAACCGCACGCGGGTCGTCCCATCGAATTTCCGCCACCTCGGCTGGGTCGGGTGACGGCGCTCCGTCCGTCTCGCCGATCAGCACGTGATCGAACTCGTATTCGGCGAGGCCGGATTGCTCGCAGGTGGCGCGGTAGATGAGCGATCCGACATCTTCGAGCACACAGTCGATGCCGAGTTCTTCTTTCA
>JBAVUF010000069.1:0-1857 GCA_049696635.1 Acidimicrobiales bacterium
GCCTTCGACGTCGTCTTGCTCGAGGCGAGCACCGCGACCGGCGGGCTGATCCGCACAACGGAATTCCGCGGAGAACCGCTCGACGCCGCTGCAGACGTCTTCATCACACGCACCCCCGACGCCGAGAAGCTCGCGCTGGCGCTCGGCCTCGGCGGCGAGCTCGTGGCGCCGTCGACGACCGCGGCATCCGTCTTTGCGCGCGGAGCGGTCCGGTCACTCCCCTCCGGGTTGGTTCTCGGTGTCCCCACCGATCTACGTGCGCTTTGGGGATCCGGGGTCGTCTCGCCGTTCTCCGTACTGCGCGCGACGGGCGACCTCCTTCGGGTCGGTGCGATGCAACCGAATGTTGGCGCGGATCCGACGATCGCCGATGTCATCGAACCGCGCCTCGGACGCGAAATCCTCGCCAACCTCATCGACCCGCTCCTCGGTGGAATCAACGCTGGCGACGCGCGCAGATTGTCATTTGCCGCCGCCGCACCGATGCTTGCCGAAGCGACGACGGGGAAGGCGAGCCTCATCCGCGCCCTCCGTCCGCTCGCGCGGCGTGAACCATCGAGCAGCGAGTCGTCGATCTTTCTCGGGTTTGCGGAAGGCATGGCGACGTTGACCGAACGACTCGCTGGTGACTGTCAACGCCGCGGCGTGACGATCCGCTTGTCGACGAGCGCGCGCAGCGTGAACGTGATCGAAGACGGCTCCGTTCGAGTCGAGACTCCGAGTGGCGCCGTCAAGGCCGACGGCGCTGTCGTTGCGCTTCCGGCTTGGGCGGCCGCGCCGTTGGTCCGCCAGATGTCTCCCTCGCTCGCCCGCGAATTCGAATCGATTCCCTATGCGTCGGTCGCCACGATTTCGATCGCGTACCCGCTTGCGGACGCGGCGGTGTCGCCTCGAATGACCGGATCCGGTGTTCTCATCCCCCGTGGCGAAGCTCTGTGCACCGCGTTGACCTTCGTTTCGAGGAAATGGCCGCAGCGGACAAACGCTACGGAATTCGTCATCCGAGCGTCCGTGGGTCGATTCGGAGACGATCGGGCGCTCGAACTAGACGACGCCGAGCTCGCCCGGCGCGCGCACTCGGAGATCGCGGCAATGTTCGGACTGACGTCGTTGCCGATCGCGACACACGTCGAGCGGTTCGCCGACGCCTTCCCCCAGTATGTGAGCGGACACCTCGCACGACGTGAGCGAATCGCGCAACTCAGCGGCGGCCTCGGGCCCGTCACGATCGCCGGCTCATGGTCTGGTGGAATCGGCATTCCATCGTGCGTCGCGACCGCCCACATCGCCGCGCGAGAACTCTCCGACCGTCTGCAGTGATAACACGATCTCCCGGCGCCCGTACACGCGCCGCGGCGATCGGCGCGGCGGCGACCCTTTCGGGCGTGGTGGTCGCCTTCTCGTTGCCCCCGCAGCATCTCTGGTTCCTGGCGCCCGTCGGACTCGGTGGATTGGCCGCGATCGTCGCCCGGCAACGGGCGCGACTGCGATTCGGTGCGGGACTGCTCGCCGGCGTCGGGCAGTTCACGATCGCGTCCATCTGGGCCTTTCAGTTCACCGGCTGGGGTTACCTCGTCCTCGTTCTGTTCGAATCGCTCCTCGTCGGGATCGCCTGTCTGCTCGTCGGACCAAGCCGCGGTCGCCTGATCGGCTTCGCCGCATCGATAACTCTGCTCGAAGCCATGCGAGACACGTTCCCCTTCGGGGGGGTCCCGCTCGGCGGTCTGGCGCTCTCGCAGGCAGACGGACCGCTCCTCGGACTCGCGCGTCTCGGTGGCCCGTACGTCGTCGTCGCCGCGGCAGCGCTGGCGGGATCGGGTCTCGCCTTGTTCGGACGCGTCATCGTCGATGCGGCGA
>JBAVUF010000070.1:0-4055 GCA_049696635.1 Acidimicrobiales bacterium
ACGAGGAGTGACTCGATCTCGGTGTTCGACGGACGCGGTCAGTGCACTCCCGTACACCGGCGAGACGACTTTCGATCAACGCGCCCCCGTGGCGCGTTGATCGAATCCTTTCGTCAACCGCCTGCAGCGAGTTCCTGCGATCTAACGGCCTTGCCCAACACGAACTCGCTTCGCCCTAAGCGCAGATCGCGTACGCCGTGAAGCTCACAGTAGTGGTGGTGTCGTTGTAGACGACGCTGGACCAGGCTTGAGCAACAGAGCTCGAAATTGAGTCCGGGTATGTGAAATCGACGTAGTTCGAGACGGATGCTGTATCACTACTTGTCACCCCACCGCCGACTGCTCTTTCGCCGGACGGACAAGTTGCCGTCAATGTGGTTGTGGCCGTTGAGGACGAGGCCACGCTCATGGTCGTCGAAACGACGGTCGCATTAGCAAGAGCGTTCTGTCCCGCTGGTCCCTGCAGCCCCTGCAGCCCCTGATGGCCCCTCGGACCTCGCGGACCTCGTGGTCCCCGTGGTCCGCGGACGATAACGACCTTCTTCGCGGTCGGGTGGTGCGGGGTCTTCGCGGCCGACGCCGGGAGCTCGACCGCGAGCAGACCCCCAGCGAGACTAAGCACGAGTGCGGCACATAGAGCAATGCGCTTCATTGACAACTCCTTTCACTAAGTGAGGCTGAAGCGTAGATGGGGCGCAAAGCGGCGTCACTCTTGGTGAGGACAAAGCGCCGGGCTTAAACTTTGTCCAGCTTTGCGGGGACGCGAAGCGGCCCCAGGCTTGAATTCGTCAGGGGCGGGGCCTCTCTTGAGAGATGTGCGCGCCTTGAGGATGGATGGCGAGTCGTCGCGGATAATTCAGTTCAATCAAAAACGTGGATTCGCCGAATCGCACGGGTTAGCCGGTGGCTATCTGCGTCAGCTTGGTGACCGTGTTCCACGTGCGCGTCGTTACCGCCACGCCGAGCCGTTTCTCGATCGCGGCGGTGATGCTTAATCGTTGCAATCAATCTGACGAACGATCTCGCGGAAACGCTGAAGGAGCGGCAGGCGCCCTCGACCCAGCCGCAGCTTCCCCCTTCGGACAAGCAATGAATACGACGCTACCGTCATGCCGCAGTAGCGCGGAACGTGGGCATGACCAATCCCATCTCGTGCACGCAAGCGATGAGCATGTAGCGGTGGTGAGCATTCACCTTGCACCGCACCTCACTCGGCACGGCAGCCGCAGGCATGTCCGCGACATGTCCGCGCGAGTCCGCGAAACGACGCGAACTACCGCGATGTAACGAGAAGACGAATGGCCTGCTCAGAAGCCATTTCTGATCATCTGACCAGGTCAGTGCGGCGAGTCGACCTGTAGGCGGGATTCTGTCCCTGGAAACCCAGGGGGTGGCCATCCATCTGTGCGGCCTACCTTGGGACATCGGGCGGGCAGCCCGTCCCATGCTTGGCCTTGCTCCGGGTGGGGTTTACCGAGCCGACCGAGTCACCCCGATCGCTGGTGCGCTCTTACCGCACCGTTTCACCCTTGCCTGTGCCCGAAGGCCATCGGCGGTCTGCTCTCTGTTGCACTTTCCTTCGGGTCGCCCCGACTGGCCGTTAGCCAGCACCCTGCCCTGCGGAGTCCCGACCTTCCTCAGACGGGACAGCGCCCCGTCCGCGGCCACCCGGCCGACTCGCCGCGACTCCATTTTCCCATGCAGGCGGGGCTGCTGAGCGCGAACGTTCCGCGAGGTCTCCGACCTGCACAAGTAGCCTCGGTTCGATGTCCGAAGGTGCAGGCCACGGCGAGCAGCTCGATTTTTCGGCGGTCACGTCTCTTTCCGACGAGAGCGAGTTGTTGAAGCAGAAAATCGAATCCGCACTCGCCGCCTCGAAGCGTGCCGCGGAACGGCGGGAGACCTCCGACAGCCGAGGTCGAAGGCCGGCGCCGCGGCGTCCGTCCGTCGTCGACACACAAGCGGACGAATCCCATCTGGGAACCGACGAGGCCGCGCCCGCGCTCTCGATCGCGCAGTTCTACGACCGGGTGCGCCGGGCGCTCCTCGACGAGTTCCCAGAAGACATCTGGGTCATGGGCGAGATCCGTTCGATCCGCGAGCGCAAGGGCCACCACTACATCGAACTCGCCGACGCCGGCAGCGAGCGAACGACCGCAGCCCAGCTCGAGGTCGTCTGCTGGGCACGGGAATGGCCCCGAGTGCGTGGGCAACTCGCCGATGCGCAGGTGACCTTGGAGCCGGGCCGCGTCGTACGCGTGCGCGGTCGGGTGTCGGTGTGGGAGGGCGGGAGCAAGATCCGCTTCAGCCTGATCGAGATCGATATCGCGTCGTTGCTCGGTGGCATCGCCGCGGCACGGCGCAAGCTGCTCGCCGCGCTCGAAGCCGAAGGGTTGCTCGAAGCAAACCGCAGGCTCGAGGTCCCCCTCGTCCCTTTGCGGGTCGGACTTGTGACGAGCGCCGGCTCCGAGGGTCACAACGACTTCGCCGGCCAGCTCGAGCGTTCGGGATTCGCCTTCACGATCGCGATCGAGGCGACTCTCGTGCAGGGTCTCGAAGCTCCAGCGCAGATCTCGGGGGCGCTCTGTCGATTGCGCGCGTTCCCGATCGATCTCGCCGTGGTCGTACGCGGTGGGGGATCGCGGGGTGACCTTGCCGCCTTCGACTCCGAGGAGGTCGCGCGCGCCATCGCGACGTCGCCGTTCCCGGTGTGGACGGGGATCGGCCATACCGGCGACCGTTCCGTCGCCGACGAAGTCGCGAACCGTTCGTGCATCACACCGACGCAATGCGGCGAGGCGGTCGTTGCCCGAGTGGCGGAGTACCACGACGCCGTCGCGACGAGCGCTTACGAGATCACCCGGATCGTGTCGTCCGGGCTCACCGCCGCTGAGCATGCGCTCTCGGCTGCGACCGGCTCGCTCGTGCGCATCGTCCGCCACGAGCTCGAATGGAAAGCCGAGGCGAATGCGCGCTCGAGGGTTGTTATTGCCCGTGGTGTTGCTGGGGCGATCGAACGCGGCGTGTCGCGCCTGTCGCAGTTCCGCGGTGCAATCGCAGCAGCGACGAAACGCCTTTTGATAAGCGACGAGCGCGAGATGCACCGGCGTCGGCTCGTTCTTCGGGCGTATGACCCCGTTCGCCAGCTCGAGCGCGGTTGGAGCTTGACGTTCGGTCCGGACGGGAAATCGCTGCGGAGCATCGCTGACTTGAAGCCGGGCGCGGAGATCACGACGCGCTTGCGCGACGGACAAGCGCGCTCGGTCATCCGGTCGACGCTAAAACCGCAGAAACGAGGCGAGGAGGACGAGTGAGCTCGGAGAGAAAACGCGGTGAGACCGAGCTCGTACCGGTCTCGGAACTGTCGTATGCCGACGCGGCCGCGGAGCTCGACGACATCGTCGGTGAGCTCGACGAAGGACGCGTCGATGTCGACATCTTGGAGGCGCGCTTTCGCCGCGCGATCGAGATCGTCGAGGAGCTGGACAAGCGAATACGCGGCGTGCGCGAAAGGGTCGATGAGTTGATGCCGCGTCTTGAGGCACTCGGTGAGGAGGAAGTCGAAGAAGACGAGTGAGTGAGAGAACCCAACTCCGCTCCGTCGTTGTCGTCGGCGCATCGCTCGCCGGCCTGCGGGCGACAGAGATGCTGCGCCGACGCGGCTTCGACGGCTCGATCACCCTCATCGGCGGGGAGACCCATCTTCCCTATGACCGGCCGCCGCTCTCGAAGGAGTTCCTCGCCGGCGAGTGGGATGACGAACGAATCACGCTCGCGACGAGGGATCACCTCGACGAGATAGCAGCCGAGACCCTCCTCGGGGAGCAGGCCGTCCATCTCGACGTGCCGGAGCGCACGGTCTCGCTTCTGTCGGGCGAAGTGGTGCGTTTCGATGGCCTAGTGATCGCTACCGGCGCCACACCGCGGCACCTGCCGGCGTTCGAGGGACGAGACGGGGTCGTCACGATCCGCCGCGTCGAGGATTCGATCGACCTCCGCCACAGGCTGACGGAGCCATCGGCGCGCCTTGTTGTCGTCGGCGGCGGGTTCTTGGG
>JBAVUF010000071.1:0-2467 GCA_049696635.1 Acidimicrobiales bacterium
CTGCCGCCCTCGGAAACGGGCGCGCCGCGTGCGAAACACGGCCAGCGTCCGTACGTGAGGATCGCGATCGCGGCGCTCGTCATCGTCGCGATGTTCGCGACGTTGATCATCCGGCTCTACTCGCTCCAGGTGCTGAACACGAAGAAGCTCTCCTCGGCCGCGCAGGAGATCACGACGCGGTCGGTCATCCTTCCCGCGGCGCGCGGCTCGATCCTCGCCCGCGGCGGACAGGCGCTCGCGAAGGACACCTTCGAATGGGTCGTCACGTTGCAGGCGACCCCCGGCCCGACAGGCCGGATCGCCGACCCGACGGTCGAACGCAACCTCGTCGGGCTCTTGCCCGGGCTGACGATGGCCGACATCCGCGCCGATCTCGCCAGCAATCAGTACAGCCCGTACCAGCCCATCCCGGTCGCGTTCAACGTCCAACCGTCGATCGTGTTGGACATCGAAGGCAACCGTCAGGAGTTCCCGGGCGTGGACGCGATCGAAGAGCCGGTGCGGACCTATCCCCAAGACGACCTGGCGACCCAGACGGTCGGCTACGTGCGTCCGATCACGGCGGCAGAGCTGAAAAAGGACGCGCGGTACGGCTACACATCGTCGTCGATCGTCGGACAGAGCGGGCTCGAAGAAGAGTATGAGCGGTACCTGCAAGGAACCTCCGGCGTCATCACCGAAGAGGTCGACCCCTCGGGAACCGTCGTCCGCACCGTCTCGCAGACCCCCGGCCATTCCGGTGACTCAGTCGTGTTGAACATGAGCGCGCCCCTCGAGCAGGTCGTGTCGAACGACCTCGCGAACGAGATCACGTCGTTGCGTGGCCAAGGTCTTCCCGCTCCTTTGGGCGCGGCGGTCGTCCTCGACCCGCGCAACGGCGACGTGCTGGCGATGGACTCGTACCCCTCGTACAACGACAACTGGTGGACGACGGGGATGACGAACCAGCGCTACGCCGACCTCACGAACAATGGCGGGTACCCGCTCAACAACTGGGCGGTACAGGGTTTCCAACCACCCGGATCGACCTTCAAGCTCGCGACGGCGACGGCGGCACTGGACGACGGCCTCATCTCACCGTCCACCTTGGTCGATGACACCGGCAATTTCGCGCTGCCGGGCGGCACCGTGCTGCACGACGCCGACAACGTCCCGCTCGGTGAGGTGAACGTCACGACGGCGATCACCGCGTCGGATGACTTCTTTTTCTACACAATGGGCGAGTTCTTCTGGGATGCCCGGGCAAAGTACGGCGAGACGCCGATCCAAACCATGGCCCACCTCTACGGCTTCGGGGTGAACGACGGGTCCGACCTCCCCCGGAACGAAGTGCAGAACGGCTGGGTCGACTCGCCGCAGGTGCGCGCCGCGTTGCACCGGCAGGCGCCGAACGTCTACGCGAACTCGTGGTACCTGGGCGACAACGTCGAGATGGCGTTCGGCCAGGGCGAAACCGTCGTCACCCCGCTCGCCGAGGCGACGGCGTACGCGACCCTCGCGAACGGCGGTACCCGCTACGCCCCCGAGCTCGGCGCGGCGATCGTCTCTCCGTCGGGCAAGCTCGTGAAACGGATCCGCCCGAAGGTGATGGATCACGTCCGCTACACATCGGGCACCTACGAGACGCTGCTCACCGGCTTCGAGGGCACGGTGCAGAATCCGATCGGCACCGCCTACGCCGATTTCGTCGGGTTCAACTTCTCGAAGTGGAATCTCGCCGGCAAGACCGGCACCGCGACGGTGACGGTGAACGACGTGAAACAGCCGACGTCGTGGTTCGTCGCGTTCGGAGGACCCCGCGGACAGGCACCGGAGTATGTCGTCTGCGTCGAGATCAACCAGGCGGGTTACGGCGCCTCCGCCGCGGCGCCCGTCGTGCGCAAGATCTTCAACTATCTCTACGCCCACGGCGTCGGCAAGCTCGACCTCCACGCCTGATTCGCGCAACGCCCGTCGAAGGCGCCGTGCCGAAAACCGCAGGCAGGGGCCGATCGTTACTCAATCGCAACGGCGGTCGCCCGGAACTTGCAACTTGTCGGGATACACTCCACCAGGATGTTTGGGTCACTGCCAGGGAGAATGCGCCCGATCGGCGCGCCTCTAGCCGTGGCCGCGGACGCCGTCGGCGTGGCGGAGCCTGCCAGACGGCGTCTTGGAGACGTATCGACGTCTGTCGGCCTTCGACACGTGTTGACAGCTTGTCATTTCGCTTCGCAGCCTCCTAGAAAGACCACCGACTCGGCATGCGCCCGTTCGCGCGGCTGCAACCGAGCGGTGCCGCTCGAGCGCCACGAAAGTGCGCGCCCAAGAAGGGATTTTCTCCATGTCAGACGCCAAGTCCGACCCGATGGGGGTCGGAGAACCGTTCGCTGCCGCCGGGTCACCGGCTGGCGCGAGCATCGATTCCTCGGAGGCCGCGCCGGCCGCTAAAGCGGCCGTTCGCAGGAAGCCGAAGATCGGCGACACC
>JBAVUF010000072.1:0-11374 GCA_049696635.1 Acidimicrobiales bacterium
AGGTACCCCCGCGCTCGTTCGCGAAGTTGTTCGAGGCGCGAGACGATCGGGGCGAGTTCGTCGGCGCGCGCCACACCGAGCTCGTCTTCAATCGCCGAGAGCGCACGATCCGCCTCTTCGAGCGACGTCGTGCGTTGCGCGATGCGGACCTCGATCTCTTTTGACTGCGCCTCGAGCGCGCCGAGGCGTCCGGCGAGCTCGGCGATCTCCCTACCGCGCAGGTGGGTACCGAGCGCGTCGAGTTCGGCGCGGATCTCGTTGTGCCGCACCGCCGCCTTCGCCTGGCGTTCGAGCGGGCGGATCTGCCGGCTCACCTCGCGGAGCAGGTCGTGCACCCGGGCGAGACCCGCCTCGCTCGCCTCGAGGCGCCGTTCGGCGCGCTCGCGACGGCGGCGGTACTTCAAGATGCCGGCCGCCTCTTCGATTACGGCACGACGTTCTTCTGGTCGCGACTGCAAAACCGTGTCGAGCTGGCCCTGGCCGACGACGACGTGCTGCTGGCGACCGACCCCCGAATCCGAGAGCAGCTCTTGGATGTCGAGCAGCCGGCACTCGGCGCCGTTGATCGAGTACTCGCTCTCGCCGGTGCGGAACAGCGTCCGTGTGATGGCGACCTCGTTCAGGTCGACCGGCAGCCGGCGTGCCGTGTTGTCGATCGTCAAGGTCACCTCGGCGCGTCCGAGCGCCGCCCGCTTGTCGGTGCCGACGAAGATGACGTCATCCATCTTCGCGGAGCGGACCGTGCTCGGACCCTGGGCACCGAGCACCCAGGCGATCGCGTCCACGATGTTCGACTTCCCCGAGCCGTTCGGGCCGACGACGACCGTGACGCCGGGCTCGAACTCGAGCGTCGTCGGATCGGCGAAGGACTTGAAGCCTTTGAGGGAGAGTGACTTCAGGAACACGTCGTGGCCACGTTATCGAAGCGATGCCCGAATCCTGGGCATACCCGGACCGGCTTTTCGCCCGCTGAGCAGGCTCAGCGCTGGCAGTCCGGAGAGAAATACGACGAGCGCCCGACCACTTTGATCCGTTCGATCGTGCCGCCGCATCGGGGACATTTCTCGCCTTCGCGGCCGTAGACGGCGAGCGAGGTCTGGAAGTGTCCGAGGTCGCCGAAGACGTCGCGGTAGCGCTCGTCCTTGAGCGAAGATCCCCCCTCGGCCGTCGCGCGAGCAAGGACCTCGCCGATCGCCTCGACGAGCGCGGCGAGATCGGGACCCGAAAGCGATCCCACCGGGCGATCGGGTCGCAGGCGGGCGGCAAAGCAGATCTCGTCGGCGTAGATGTTGCCGATACCGCAGATGCGCCGCTGGTCCAACAAGAATGCCTTCAACGAAGAACGGCGGCCGGCCGCCTGTTCGGCGAGCCATTTCGCGTCGACGCCGTCGGTGACCGGGTCACGACCGAGGCGCGAGAGCACCGTATCGAGGCCGATGCCACTTGAATCCGCGACGAACAGCTCTCCGAAAGTCCGCTGGTCGATGAAGCGCAGTTCCCGGCCGTCGTCCAACGAAAAGCGAGCGTGGGTGTGCGGCTCCACCGGGGACTCCGCGCTCTCGTAGAGAACGAGCTGGCCGCTCATCCGGAGGTGGACGACGAGCGTGCCACGATCGAGCGGCAAGAGCAGGTACTTGCCCTTGCGGTTCGCTCCGAGCACGCGACGCCCTTTCGAGAGGCGCTCGAACTCGGCGACGGGTTGGCGGCGCACGGTCCGTGATCCGGTCACTTTCACCTTGCGGATCGTCGAGCCGACGACCGCCTTTTCGATCCCGCGGCGAACCGTCTCGACTTCGGGAAGCTCAGGCATTGCCCGAAACCGACGCTCCGATCGCCGCGAGCGCCGCGGTCGCCGCCGATTGCTCGGCGCGGCGCTTCGAGTCCCCTTCGCCAGCAACGACGTACTCGCCGACCCGCACGACGGCGAAGTACCGCCGGGCGTGGTCCGGGCCCTCCTCACGCAGCTCGTATTGCGGTGCCTCGAGGTCGAGCCGCGTCGCGAGTTCCTGCAGCCGGTTCTTCGGGTCGCCGAGTTCCTCGCGCTCCGCGACCTCGCCGATCACGTCCTCCAAGAGTGAAAGGACGAAGTTGGACGTCGACTCGATCCCACTAGACAGGTACGCCGCGGCGATGAGCGCCTCCATCGCGTCGGCGAGGATCGATGTCTTTTGCCTCCCACCGGAGAGCTCTTCGCCGCGACCCAACAGGAGGGCGTCGCCGACGCCGATTTCCGCGGCCACCGGCGCGAGCGCCGACGCGCTGACGACTTCGGCGCGAATGCGCGAGAGGTCGCCTTCTGGGAGGTCCGGATACTTCCGCACGAGGTAGTCGGTGACGATGAGCCCGAGCACCGCGTCGCCCAAGAACTCGAGGCGCTCGTTCGAGAGCTCGCCCGCGTTTTCGGCGACGTACGACCGGTGGACAAGGGCCGCGCGCAGCAGCCCGGTCGTCAAGAGGGTGCGGCCGATGCGGTCGGCGAGACGCGCGCGCCCCGACTCCGCGTCGGGCCCGCCCTCAGCCGACACGTGTTCGGAGATCAGCCTTGCTCGAGTTTTGCCGTCACGTAATCGACGGCGTCACGCACGGTGCGCAGGTCCTCGAGGTCTTCGTCATCGATCCGGAAGTTCGCCACCTGGCGACGGAGCTCTTCTTCCAAGGACTCGACGAGTTCGATCAACGCGAGCGAGTCGGCGTCGAGGTCGTCGGTGAACGACGAGGACTCGGTGATCTTGTCCGGCGAAATCTCCAAGATGTCGGCGAGCTGCGAGCGGACGAGCTCGACAACTTCTGCCCGGCTCATCTTCGGCGTCTGACCGTCTAGGGTCACCGATTCCTCCGTTCGATCCTTCGCGCGAGTTGCCGATGTTACGTGACGGCCGCGCCGACCTTGCCGACGAGATCCGCCTCAACGAGGTCCGCCGCCACTTTGATCGCGTTGAAGATCGCTCGTGCCGACGAGCTGCCGTGGCTGATCACACAGACGCCCTTCACACCCAACAACAGCGCGCCACCGGTCTCTTCCGGATCGACGTAGTGCGCGTACTTCAAGAGCGCCGGCATCAAAACATCGCTCGCCGCCTTGTTCTCCGGCGATTCGGCAAATACCTGCCCCAAGATGCCGACAAACGCGGTCAGCGCGCCCTCCATCGACTTCAATGCGACGTTGCCGGTGAATCCGTCCGTGACGACCACATCGACTCCGCCGGCCAAAAGGTCGCGACCTTCAACATTGCCGACGAACCGGAGGGATCCGGCCGATTCGAGCAGCGGCCGCGTCTCTTTCACGAGGTTGCTTCCCTTCGAGGCCTCCTCGCCGTTCGACAAGAGTGCGACCGTGGGCTTCTCGGTCTGATAGCGGCTCTCTGCGTAGGCGGAGCCCATCTGCGCGAACTGCAGCAACCATTCCGGGCGGCACTCGGGGTTCGCACCGGAGTCGATGAGCACGGTCGGATTGCCACCCGAGGCGATCGGTAACGGCGTGGCAATCGCCGGACGGGCGACGCCTTTCAGCCGCCCGATGCGTAACAGCGCACTCGCCATCGCCCCACCGGTGTTGCCTGCACTCACCATCGCCGACGCCTGCCCGCTGGCGACGGCTTCCGCGCAGAGGACGATCGTCGAGTCGCGCTTTGTCCGCACGGCGCGCGCCGCGTCCTCGTCCATCCCGATCGTCTCGTGGGCTGCGAGGATCTTCAGCCCACCGGTGTCGCCGAGGCTGCCATCGTCCGGTCCCACCAAAAGGACCGGAATGCCGAGTTCGTCCTGCGCGCGCCTTGCCCCGGCGATGATCTCTCCAGGGGCCTTGTCGCCGCCGAGCGCGTCGAGCGCGACCGGAAGGATCAGTCCACCTCGACTGCCTGGCGGCCCTTGTACCAGCCGCAGTTCGGGCACACGACGTGCGGCAGCTTCGCCTGATGGCAGTTCGGGCAGCGGCTCTGTGCGGGCGGGTCGAGTCGCCAGGCCGAAGCGCGCCGGCTGCGGCTTTTCGACTTCGACGTCTTTTTCTTCGGGACCGCCATGTCTTCCTACCTTCGATCTGTAAAAAGCCCGGTTACGAGCCGCCCTCGATGAGGTCGAAGCGACTCCGCTCCTTCGCGTGCGGGCACGCCTCGACGTTCAAATTGGCACCGCACTCGGGGCAAAGCCCCTGGCAGTCGTCCCGGCACAGGGGCGCAAGTGGCAGATCGAGGATACACGCGTCGTGGACGATCTCCCCGAGGTCGATCTCGTCGTTGCGGATCGGATACGTCGTCTCGTCGTCGGCGCCCTCGACGCAAAGCTCACGGATCTGCAAGTCGAGGTCGCCCTCGGCGCCCTCGAGGCAGCGGCGGCACTCGCCGACCCAGTGCGCCCGCACCGTCCCCGAGACGACGATCCCCTCATGGGCGGATTCGAGGAGCAAGTCGACGGCGATCGGCGAGCCGTCTTCGATACGCGAGCCGCTCACGAAATAGCCGTCAGCGGGGACCATCGCCTCGACGGGCAGGCGCGAGCCGGGGACCGTGCGCAATGCCGCCACCGGGGCAACGAGCCCCCGGGAAAGACGCGCCGGGCTCATCTGCGCGGCCTCGTCAAGGACGATCCTGATCGAAAAAGCCCTCCCCCTCTTCGACCTCGGTCTCTTCGGGCTCCTCGTCTTGTTCGACCACGATGAGGCGGTCCCTACCGGCGCGCACCGTACGCACGGTGCGGTCAAGGACGATCTCGAACGCCGCCAGCTTGCGGTCGACGTAATCGTCGGCCTCGTGACGGATCCGGCGCGACTCGGACTCGGCCTCGGCGATGATGCGTTCGGCGTGGTTGCGTGCCTGGCGCACGATCTCGGTGCGCTGAACGATGTGGGCGGCTTGGGCGCGCGCGTCGTCGAGGATCTCGTCGGCTTCGCGCTCGGCGCTGGTGAGCAGCTCGTCCTTGTCGACAAGGACGTGTCGGGCGCGGGCGAGCTCGCCCGGCAGGAGTTCGCGGGCTTCGTTGATCAGTTCGAGCAGATCCTCGCGGCTCACGATCGCCGACGAGGAGAGCGGCATCGACTTCGCGCGTTCGATCTCCGCCGCGAGCTCATCGAGGATCTCGGACGTGCTCGCCGAGGCTTCGGGCTCGCTCTGATCGGGCTCTGCAATCTCGTCCAATCCGAACTCAGCCACCGATCGCCTCTTTCATCCGCCGCAGCACCGGGTCGGGGACGAATGGCGAGACATCGCCGCCGTAACGGGCGATCTCGCGCACCAAGCGGGAGGCGATGAATGAGTACGTCGAGCCCGTCGGCAGCATCACCGTCTCTACCCCGGAGATCTGCTGGTTCATCTGCGCCATCTGCAGCTCGTTCTCGAAGTCGGAGACCGCCCGCAAGCCCTTCACGATCACCGTCGCGCCCACCTGCCGGGCGACGTCGACGGCGAGGGTCTGCATCGTCACGACGCGGACGTTGCCGAAGTGCTCCACGCACTCGGCGACGCTTTCCACCCGAGCTTCGACGGACAACAGGGGTTCCGGCTTTCCCGAGTTCCGCAGAACCGCGACGACGACGCCGTCGAAGAGGCGATGGGCGCGTTCGACCACTTCGAGGTGCCCGTTGTGGAACGGATCGAAGGATCCGGGGAACAACGCTGTCGTCACCGGCCCTCCTCGGGTCCCGCAAGCGGCACGAGAGGAGACTTCACGGCCACGGTTACGAGCGTACCGCCGTGACGGTACCGACGGTGGAGTGACCAGGGAGAACGGAGATCCACCTCGCCACGCGACTCCAAGACAGCGAGATCGGCGGGCAACACCGACAAGAGGGCGTCCCAATCGTCGAATGCGTACGGCGGGTCGACGAAGGCGACGTCGACACCGCGTCCCCGCCGCGACCAGGCGATCGAGTCGGCGCGCACGACATCGGAGCTCGCCTTGAACCCGGTGCGTTCGAGGTTCTCTTCGATCACCGCAAGCGCCTCGGGGTCACTGTCAACGAATGTCGCCGAGCGCGCACCCCGGCTCAGCGCTTCAATCCCGAGCGCACCGCTGCCGGCATACAGGTCGACGACCGTCGCGTCGTCGACCACGTCGAGGTGCGAGAGCACGTCGAAGATCGCCTCGCGGACGCGATCTGAAGTCGGTCGCACGGCGCGCGATTTCGGCGGGGCGAGCTTGCGTCCCTTTGCCTCGCCGGCGATCACGCGCATAAGACGACCCCTGCAGAACTGAGAACCCGGAAAAAGATGCACCGCACCGACGCCTCCTGAAAGAGGCTCCCCTTTGGGTCAAGCCACCGAGTTCTTAAGTCCGGAGCAACCGTCATGAGGTACTCGTCCATGCGCTCGGGAGGCGTTTGAGGGAGACGTCCCGAACCACCGAGCGACTACAGCTCAAGCACACGTCGGAGCCCGCGGTCGACCTCGTCCAAGAGCGCTGACGGAGCGTTCCCGGCGTGGTCGCCGAGGTCGGTCTTGTCCAACGTGACGAGGGCAGTGACGTTGACGACGGAGTCCCGTGGCAGTCCAACCGCGGCAAATGGAAGAAACACGTTGCCGGGCATGGTGGCCAAAGCCGTGTTCGAAGTGACGACCGCGGCGATCACCGTCGCGAGACGACTCCGGTTGTACGAGTCCGAAGAGACGACCAGCACCGGCCGTCGCTTGGCCGGACGTGAACCAACGACGCCACCGAGGTCAGCCCAGTAGATGCCGCCTCGTTCGATCACCACTCGTCGGCACCGTGCGCGAGCAAGCGCCGGCCGACCGCGACTGCGTCGGCCGCAGAGTCGTCGGCAGCTCCCAGCGTGGCAACGGCTTGGTCGATCTGTCGGGTGACCGACTCAACGTCGAGTTCGTCGAGGTAGTGGGCGGCGGCGCGAGAAAAGAACTCAGATCGACTCATTCCGAGGTCCTGCGCTCGCCGCGATGCTCGCTCGTACGTTTCGTCTGGAACGGAGATAGCGGTCTTCATCAGCTTGGAGTATAACCGGGTATGACCGTCTTCTACGTTAGCGCTGCCCCCTCTTCCGTCCCAATAGTCCTCGCTTCACCCAGGCTTGGTTGCGCTCGACGCCCCGATGGGGCGCTGTACCCCGAAGCGAGACAGGGCGAGCCCGGCGATACGGCGCAGCCCCCACCACGACACCAGGGTCAACGCCTCGACGACGGTGAACGTCGACATCTTCGATGTGCCCTTTTCCCGATCGACGAAGTGGATCGGCACCTCGACGATGCGCGCCCCGGCCCTTTGGGCGCGGTAGGTCATCTCGACCTGGAAGCCGTAGCTGTCGGCGCGCACGCGATCGAGGTCGATCGCGTTGATCACCGAAGCGGCATAGGCGCGGTAGCCAGCGGTCGAGTCTTCGACGGTGAGTCCGAGCAGCCACTTTGAATAGAGGTTGCCGAGCCGGGAAAGCAGTCGACGACTAAGGCTCCAGTTCGGGATCGTCCCGCCGGGGATGTAGCGCGAGCCGATGACGACGTCGGCGTCGCCCCCCTCGATCGGCCCGAGCAGCTCCGGAAGCGCCTGTGGGTCGTGTGAGAAATCGGAGTCCATCTCGACACAGATCTCGTAACCCTGGGCGATCCCCCAGCGGAAGCCTTCGCGGTACGCGGTCCCGAGGCCGTTCTTGCCGGGACGGACCAGGACCTCGATGGCAGAGAGCTCGCCGGCGACCTCCTTCGCGACCTCGGCGGTCCCATCCGGGCTCGAATCGTCGACGACGAGGACCTCGGCGTCCGGCCGGACACGCCGGATTGCCTGCAAAACGTCAGCGATGTTCTCGCGCTCGTTGTACGTCGGTAAAACGACGAGGACGCGCATCAGGGCACGATAATCCGGCGTCAGGCCCGCAACAGATACGCCGCCTCTTCTTCGCCGACGAAGATGCGCAGCTCGTCGGCGAGCAGCGGGTCGTTCGACAGAGTCGGGTCGAGATCGATCATGCGGGCCGCCACCTCGCGAGCGGGTTCCACGAGGTCGCGATGATCCCGCAACGACGCCAGACGCAGGTCGCTGCGCCCCTTTTGTCGGGCGCCGAGGAGCGTCCCTTCCCCACGGAGCTCGAGATCGACCTCGGCGAGTTCGAAGCCGTCGTTCGAGGCGACGAGCGCCAGGAGGCGCTTTTCGGCGTCCTCGCTCACGTCGCCCGTGACGAGGAAACAGACCGACGGATCGCTCCCGCGTCCGACGCGCCCTCGCAGCTGGTGCAGCTGCGCGATCCCGAAGCGGTCCGCGTCCTCGATCACGATCACCGTCGCGTCGGGCACGTCGACACCGACCTCGATCACGGTCGTCGCGACGAGAACGTCGATCTCGTGGGAACGGAACGCCGTCATCACCTCTTCTTTACGTCGCGCCGGCAGCTGGCCGTGGAGAACCTCGACGCGCAGTCCCCGCAGCTCGCCTCGCGAAAGGCGGTCCGCCTCGGCGGTCACCGATCTCGCCGGGCGACGCGGCGTCACATCCCCCTCGCGCTCTGGGAATAGCCGGCCCTCCCCGAAGGCGGCCTCGATCTCCTCCTCGGTCATCTCCCACCACCCGTCGTCATCGACCTCGTCTGTTCCGGGCGAGACGAGCGGACAGACCACGTACGCCTGGTGACCGGCGGCGACGTCGTGGCGGACGCGCTCCCACGCGACGTGTTCGTTCTCGTCGCGGATCCATCGGGTCTCGATCGGCGAGCGTCCCGGTGGCATCTCATCAAGGACGCTCGCGTCGAGGTCGCCGTACACGGTCATCGCGGCGGTGCGCGGGATCGGCGTCGCCGTCATCACCAAAAGGTCCGGGTCGTGACTCGCCTCTTCATGGACAGAACCCTTCTCGCGCAGCGCCGCACGCTGGTCGACGCCGAAGCGGTGCTGCTCGTCGATGACCACGACCCCGAGCGAGCGGAACTGAACGTCTTCTGTGATCAGCGCGTGCGTACCGACGACGATGTCGACGAGCCCGGCTTCGAGGTCGCGCACGATCCCGGATCGGGCGCGGTCTGATGTCTTCGCGGTCACGAGCGCCGCCGCGACCGGGCGTTCGCCACCGACGACGCTCTGATCCTCGACTTTCAGATCTCCGAGCAGGCTGCGCGCAGCGAAGAAGTGTTGCTCCGCCAGCACCTCGGTCGGCACCATGAACGCGCCCTGGTAGCCGCCTTGCACGCCGAACAACAATGCGGCGAGAGCGACGACGGTCTTCCCGGATCCGACGTCGCCCTGCAGCAGTCGGTGCATCGGTTCCTTGAGAGCAAGATCCGCACGAATCTCTCCGATCACGCGCCGTTGTGCCGCCGTGAGCGCGAACGGAAGCGCGCCGACGAAGGAATCGACCAGAACGGCTTCACTCTCGACGTCGTGCGCGATCCCCCGCGCATCTGCTGCCGCGGCGCGCCGACGCATCACGAGCGCGAGCTGGATACGCAACAGCTCGTCGAACGCGAGCCGACGGCGGGCGTTTTGCCAATCCTCTTCGGATCCGGGTTGGTGCACGTTGCGAAAAGCCTCGGTGCGCGTCACGAGACCGAGGGACGCTTGGATGCCGTATTCGAGCGGATCGGCGAACTCGCCAGCGCGCTCGAGTGCCTCCTCGATGAACGTGGCGAGCTCGATCGAAGAGATCCCGGCGCGCTCGGACTGCGGGTAGATCGGAACGAGTCGGCCCGTCTGGCGCGATGAGCGGCTGCCAACGACCTCGACCACGGGGTTCGCCATCTGGAGCGTGTTGCGAAAAACTCCGACTCTTCCAAAGAGCGCCACCTCCGTCCCTTCGGCGAGTTGCTTCACCCGCCACTGCTGGTTAAAGAACGTGACATCGAGGACGCCCGATCCATCGTCGACGACGACTTCGACGAGTGATCTCCTGTTTCGCAATCGCTTGAGTGACGCTCGCTTCACGATGGCGGAGACGACACCTTCATCTCCGGCGACGAGATCGCTGATCGCGACGGCGCGGGTGCGGTCCGCATACCGGCGCGGGTAGTGGGTCAAAAGATCGAGGACCGTCTCGATCCCCATCAGTTTGAGCGCCGACCGCTTTCTCGTGCCGACGCCTTTCAAGACGCCGACCGAGAGCCGTTCGAGCTGGCCGAGCTTGCGACCGATTGGACCTTCCGTCACTCGATCGAGACCAGATAGGGATAGAGCGGCTGGCCCCCGTGGTGGAGCTCGACGGAGACGTCCGGATGCTCCTCGGCGAGCCATTCGGTGACGCGTCTCGTGTCCCCCGGGGCCGCACCGTCTCCTTGCAGAATCGTCACGATCTCGTGTTCGGGACGGAGCAGTGCGCGCAAAAGTCCAATCGTCGCGTCGGCGAGCGTCTCTGCGACCGACTCGATTCCGCCTCGGGACAGTCCGATGAAGTCCCCGACGTGCACATCACCGACTGACGAAGTCGTTGCCCGAACCGCGCGGGTCATCTCGCCGGCAACGACTCGTCTCGCGGCGCGCCCCATCGCCTCGGCGTTCTCGTCGCCCGACGCACCCGGGTCGTACTCGAGGAGCGCCGCGAATCCTTCTTGGATCCCTTCGGTCGGTACGACGCGCACCTTTTTTTTCGAGACCTCTGCTGCCTGGCAGGCGACGGGAATGATGTTCGCATTGTTCGGTAACACGACAACCTCGTCTGCGGGTGACGACTCGATCGCCTCGAGCAACTCGCGCGTCGACGGGTTCATCGACTGTCCGCCTTCGACGAAGTGGCGGACACCGAGCGAATGAAAGATCCGCTCGATTCCCTCGCCGTTCGCGACGACGACCACCGAACTCTTCGCTCCGGCCTCGCTCTTCGGTGGCACCTCCGTCACCCCACGCGCCGCCTCGCGAACCCACCGTTCTTCTTCGACCTGTCCGGCGAGGTCGGTGACGCGGATATCGCGGGGCCGACCAGCGTCGAGGCCCGCCTCGATCGCGGCGCCGATCTCGTCGGTATGGATATGACAGTTCCAGAGGCCGTCGCCGCCGACGACGACGATCGAGTCGCCGATCCCCGCCCACACATCCTTGAACGCCGGGATGAGCGCATCTTTGGCCGAGAGGAGGTACATCACCTCGTAGCGGGGGGACGTCGACCCATCCAGATCCGACGTCGCGGCATCGCCGAGAGCCGGTCTGACGGACAACGGTGCGCCGGTTGCGACGAGGGCGGCGACCGGCTCGGGTAGCTCCAAGGCTTCGGGCATCGCTCGACCGTCGGTCGCGTGCAAAAGGGCGTCGTACAAAAGGACAAGCCCCGCGCCGCCCGCGTCAACGACCCCCGCCTCGGCGAGCACATCGAGCTGGGTCGGGGTCTTCCACAAAGCTTCGACGGCGGCGGCGCGGGTGGCCTCGAGGGTCTCGACGAGTTCGCTTCGGGACGTCACCGCTGCCCTCGCCGCCTCGGCGGCGCGGACAGCGACGGTGAGGATCGTTCCCTCGGCCGGTCGTAACAC
>JBAVUF010000073.1:0-1789 GCA_049696635.1 Acidimicrobiales bacterium
CGCTCGCCGTCGACGATAAGTTCCAAGAGCGCGTCCGGTGTGTACGGCGGCAACCCACAGCACGCCGCAAGCTCGAGTTCGGTGATGAGGGTGTGCTCGTCGACGGAGAAGCGCTTCGCGAGGTCGGTGAGCTCGGCTTCGCCGACCTCTGAGAGGTACGCGAGCACGCCGAGAAGGCGTCGCAGTCGGGTCCCGGCGTCGAGCACGTCGATCGACTCCGCGCTCATCTCCGCGTCGGCTCGCCGACGAGTGCGCGCAGGCGAGCGATGATCCGAGCGCGCGCCTCGGGGGGTTCAAGTACCTCGACGCCGTCGCCGAGCCCGATCGCCCAGTGATCAAACGTCGCTTCGTCGTCGATCGCGACCTCGACGGTCGCCGAGCCGTCGTCGGCGCGATAACGGATCGCCTCCTCGCCGACACTCGCCACGACCGCCGGGAGGTCGCGGGCGTCGACAGAAACGAGGGCGCGCACTGAGGCGTGCGTCGCGCCTTCGCCGCGAAACGGCGAGAAATCCGTCTCGTCGCTGAGATCGACGTCGGCCGGCACCTCGTAGTTGCGCGCCGGACCGAGGCTCGGGATGCCGTCGAGCCGGTCGACCCGGAAACTCCGCCGGCCGGCCCGGCCCTCGACTTCGACGTCGCGCCCGACGAAGTACCACCGCCCGTTGCGGAAAATAAGCCCGTAACCCTCGACCTTGCGCCGACGGCCCCGGAAACTGAAGGTGACGACGGCGCGCTCACGGATCGCCTGCTGCAGTGGCGCGAGCGCTGGGAAGGACGGCAACACCGCCAGCGGCGCGACGACGTCGGACGACGGGCCCCCGAGTTTCTGCACGACGTCGGCACCCATCCCCCCGTCCACCCGCACGGCGACGAGGGCGAGGACGAGCGCCGAGCGCTCGTCATCGGTCAGGTCAAGCTCGGGAAGGTAGTAGTCCTCGGGCAGGATGCGGTAGCCGAACTGCTCCTCGCCGCCGATCCGCTCGACGGTGATCGGGATACCGCTGTCCCGCAACGTGCGCTTGTCACGCTCGAAGGCCTGGCGGATCGCGCTTTGCTGCTCGGGATAACCCGCCACCTGGCGGCCGATTTCGCGCAACGTCAGCGGTCGGTGCGTCTGCAAGAGCGCGAGGACGAGATTCGTCAACCGCTCCAGCCGGTCGGTCCCCGTCGCCACGCCCGCAATTTACGAGGCGGCGAGCACCGCCCCGCGAACCGGAGTCTCAGACGAATGACGGGAAGACCTTCGAGAGCCGCAGCGGGGAACGGGGCAGGACGACCGTCACGATCACGACGAGTTTTTGCAGCCTGACGACGACGATCGCGAGCATCCCGACCCGTCCATGTGGCGACCAGCCCGAGGCGACGCGGTTCGCGTCGTACCGCCCGCGATACGCGATCGCGCAAACCGCACCTTTCACATCAGTGAGGGCGTCGGGCAGCGTGATCCTCCCGCGCGATAAGGCCTTCGCCTTACTGATCGCGGTGGCGACGTCGCGGGCGCCCAAGTAACGCACACCGGCGAAGCGACCCCGGTCGTTCACGGCGGCGCGCGCAATCGGGATGGCTCGAAAACACGGGCTCTCGCTCGGGCCAAGGGCGTTACGCGCCGAGGTGCACCCGGCGATACCGCTCGCGGCGACGAGGAGGGCCAATCCGACGAGGAGGCCCCGCGGCCGAACGATCACCGAGTCGCTGCGCCCCCTCACGAGGTCATCTTCCCTTCTCCCCCGGCCACCGTGCCGATGGGCGCCTCGACGCGCGCCGGAGCTGCGACATGGGCAACGGC